>WAOY01000157.1 GCA_015520985.1 DHVE2 group archaeon | reverse complement strand
GTGGGAGAAGGCGGAGGTGAAGTACCGGGGCACATGGCTGATCGCCCTCGCAGGCATGGCGTCAACAATGCTCCTCCTCGGGCTCATAATACAGGAGTCCATCCTCCAGTTCATCGTCGTGGTCCTGTGGGTGGCCATAGGCTCCGCCATATACTACCTCACACTGACGAAGCACCAGCTCAACTGGAGAATGGCCAGGGAGGCGAGGAAGGGCCTGGAGGAGCTGGAGAGGAAGATAATAGAGAGGCTGAAGTGACCTACTCCTCCTCTTTTTTAATCCCGTGCTCTATGAGGAACTCCTCGTGGGCGTTCATGCGCTTCATCTCAAGAATGTACAGGATGCCCATCACCAGGATGAGCGCCGCGAGGGCGAGCATGTTCTCCCACCCCAGTTCCTGGAGATTGAGCGTGACGAGGAGCTCCTTGACTATGGCGAGGACACCTAGCTCAACCACGCTCCTCAGGTGCACGTGGTGGTGCAGGAAGTACATGGAGAGGATTTCAAAGACCTCCAGGAATATGAGTATGGTCACGACCCTCTGGAGTACGGCCTGGGCATCCAAACCGTCCACTATGTCCAGGGCAAGGAGGAACACCAGGTAGAAGACGTAAACCATGGCGAGTACTCCCACGGAAATGACTATGAGGTCGAATAATCGGCTGAGCCACTTCATCATCTCCCTTTCCTTCCTGCTGAATTCCCTCTCCATAGGTTCACCGGATGAGCATGGGACCAGGAGGTTAAAAAGGTTTGCATAAAAAAGGTGGGGAGATTATGACTCCTCAAAGAGCTTTTTCTTATCCTTGTCGGAGAGTTCGGTGGGGGGCGGGGTGCCGGATTCCATGCTGGATGCGTCGGAGGTCTTCTTAGTCTCCTCCTCAATCTCCTCGTAACTGGGTATGGGTCCGAGGATGTCATCGGCCTTCCCCACTATCTTCTCAATATCCTCGTACTTCACTTCCTCGCCCTCTTCCATCTCCTTCACCGGCACGCCCAGGTACCTGGCGGTGCTCTCAACAAGCCTCGTTATTTCGAAGGGGAAGATTATCTTCGTTGCCTGTCCGTCGGCCATCTTCGCCAGGGTATCCAGCGAGAGCACGCTGAGGGCCTTGGAAGTGAGCACCGCGGATCCGAGGGATATTATGCGGTACCTCTGCGCCTCGCCCTGCGCCTTCAGGATGGTCGCGATCCTTATACCCTCCGCCTCCAGGATGTTCGCCTGCCTCTTACCTTCGGCCTCGAGAATCGCCGCCTGCTTCTTACCCTCCGCCTCGAGGATCTGAGACCTCTTAACACCGTCAGCGCGCAGTATCGCGGCTCTCCTCTCCCTCTCCGCGGAGGTCTGCTCCTCCATGGCCTGCTTGACCTTGGGCGACGGGTCCACCTCCTTTATCTCGACGGCCTCCACCTTGACTCCCCACTTGTCGGTGGCCTCATCGAGGACATCGCGTAGATGCGCGTTGATCTGCTCCCTGTTGTAGAGGATTTCATCCAGGGTCATGTTGCCAATGACGGACCTCAGGGTCGTCCTCGCAAGGTTTATGGTGGCGAGTTTGTAGTCCTGCACCTCGTAGAACGCCTTCTTCGCGTCAACCACGCGGATGTATATGACCGCGTCCACCCCCGTTGGGGAGTTGTCCTTCGTTATAACCTCCTGCTTTGGAACGTCCCAGGTCTGCGTTCTCATATCAATGCGGTATACCTGGGCAAAGGGGTAAACCAGGTGGAAACCCGGGTCAAGGACGCCCCTGTGCTTTCCCAGGAATATGTATATTCCGCGCTCCCAGGGCTTTATTATCCTCACCATGTTGGAGAACAGCGCTATCAGTATCAGTACCACGAAAAACCCTATCACTCCCAGTATAAGCGGGTCCATACTTAACTCACCTCCTCAACTACCAGATGCACTCCCTCAGCCTTCTTCACGATTACCTTCTTTCCCACATCTATCTCCTCATCGGCCGTGGCGCTCCATATCTCGCTGTCCACCCTCACCTTCCCCTTCAGGGTGCCGGGTATTATCTTGGCGGTCACTATCCCCGTCTTCCCCACGAGCTGGTCAGGTGTCGTCGTGGTGGGCGGCTCCGGCTTGCCTATGGTGCGGTAGAACCACAGCGTGAATGCAGTGGCCCCGAAGGCGCTGATGAACATGAGCACCAGGGCGAGGGTGATGTCCAGGTTTTCCCCCATCAGGAGGAAGGCTATGCCAAGGATCAGGAGAATGGTGCCAGGCACCGCGATGAAGAACCCGGGCACATGAACCTCCGCCAGAAGCAGAAGGAGGCCGATGATCACCAGCGCCACGCCCAGCCAGAACATAATATCCCCATGCCCTGCATATATTTAACACTGTTGCCCAGGTGTGTAATTACCTGGAAAAGTTTTAATACAGTGCGCGCTAATCATAGCAACATATGGACGTGGATGCAATCGTTGAGAAGGCAAGGGAGATGATAAAAAATGGCGATTACCGTGGAGCCATCTCCCTTTACGAGGATTCTCTCAAGGAAGTTAAAGATGAGAGCGGTAGGGCCGAGATACTGTATCACCTGTCCAGGGTTTACCTCCGCGAAGGTGAGGTTTACAGGGCTCAAAAATCCGTGCTGGACGCGATAGAGATCGCGAACAGGATCGGGGACGACGATCTCCTCACCAGGGTGTACACCAGCGCGGTGGACATATACGCCAACATGGGCGACGTGGCCTCGGCGGAGAGGTACATAAAGATGGGGCTGAAGCACGCGGAGAGGGCCAGCGATAAGAGCAGGTTCAACTTCTACAACCTCCTGGCGATATTCTCCTTCGACAGGGGCTCCATAGGCCGCGCGAGGAAGTACTGGGAGACCTGCCTGGAAATAGCGAAGAAGATAGATGATCCCAATCTGATTGCGATTGCGTACAACAACCTGGGAGAGGTCCACAGGGTCAAGGCGGAGTACAGGAAGGCCCTGGACTACTACCGCAAGGCCTACGAATACTCCAAGAAGAGCGATGACTTCCGCGGGATGGCCATAAACCTCCTGAACATGGGGTACGTGGAGAGGGAGAACGGTAACCTGGAGATGGCCGAGAAGTACATGAGGGAGAGCGCGGAGCTGTACGAGAAGCACCACGACAAGAGGATCGCCTCATCCTCGTATGCGAACCTCGCATCCATACTCGCGGATCTCGGTAAGCACGAGGAGGCGATGGACTTCGCCAAGAAGGCCGTTGAGTTCTCCCGCGAGGTGGAGAGCAGGAGCGAGGAGGGGGAGGCCCTCCTGAACATGGGTTACGTCTACGAGGCCCGCGGAGACTTCAAGAACGCCATGAGGACATACAACGAGGCCCGTAAGGTTTTCGTGGAGATATCCAACAAGGTGCTGCTCAGCGAGTGCGAACTTTCCATCGGAAGGGTCCTCCTCAAGGGGAACATGAAGGACGCCGCCAGGTTCCACCTGGAGGAGGCAAAGAGGATAGCGGAGGAGATTGGAGAGTTCAAGGTAGTGCAGAAGGCCAATTCCCTGCTGGCAAAATGTTGATCACAATTTTTGACGGGTACGTGGACGAGCCCTCGCTCCTGGGCGTTCCCCCATACGTATCGCCATACGTGAGGCAGGTCGCTGGGGTGTGCGCGGAGTTAGGGGTGGATTGCAGGTACATGACCATCGACCAGTGGCGCCGCGGAGAGAAAATCAGTGGGGATGTGCTCGTATTCATCGGTGGCGCGATAGTCCCGGGGAAGTACCTGCGCACGTATCCGGCGTCGCCCCGGGAGATCATGGAGATCGCGAATTCTTTCACGGGCCTGAAGATCCTGGGCGGCGGGCTCGCCAGGTACCGCCTCGTGAATGAAGGTTTCGATTACTACGCCAGGAAGGACGTGGATGCCCTCCTCTACGACCTCCTAACCGATAACTTCGAGGGGCACAGGTTTCACACCATCGCGGAGTGGAACCGCTGGCTGCTGAAAGGCGCGTACATCGTGAGGGAGCACCCGGATTTCCCCAAAAGCTTGATGGTGGAAATCGAAACTTTCAGGGGATGCCCCAGGTACATCTCGGGAGGCTGCTCCTTCTGCACCGAGCCCCTCTTCGGAAAGCCGGTGTTCAGGGAAGTGGACGACATCGTGGAGGAGGTGAGGGCATACAGGGAAATGGGCGTGGAGCACTTCCGCATAGGGGGGCAGAGCTGCATATACTCCTACAAAGCGTACGGGATGGGGGAGAAGGACGTGGTGCAGCCAAACGTCGGGGCAATTCGCGAATTGTTCTCCAGGCTACACGCCCTCAAGCCTAAGGTGCTCCACGTGGACAACGCGAACCCAGCGGTCATCGCCTCTTACCCGGAGGAGAGCGAGAAAATAACGGAGATACTCGTTGAGTACACAACGCCCGGGAACGTGGTTTCCTTCGGTATGGAGACCGCAGATCCGGAGGTGGCGAAGAGGAACAACCTCAACGCCACGCCGGAGCAGGTCATGGAAGCGATCCGGATTGTGAATTCCATAGGCGCCGAGAGGGGCGAGAACGGGATGCCGAGACTTCTGCCAGGGCTGAACTTCATCTGCGGGCTCTGGGGGGAGAGGAAGGAAACCTACGCCATGAACCTGAAATTCCTGGAGGAAGTGCTCCAACGGGGCTACCTGCTGAGGAGGATAAACATCAGGCAAATCGCATCGATACGGAACAAATTCAAGTTGAAATACAGGCACGAGTGCTGGAAGTTCCGGGACGAGGTCAGGAAGAAAATAGACAGGGCAATGCTGGAGAGGATTGTTCCCCGGGGAACCGTGCTTAAGGACGTGTTCCTGGAGGTGAACAAGGGGAACTACACCTACGGCAGACAGATAGGCTCTTACCCGCTCGTAGTTGTACTCCCGTACAAAGCCCCCCTGGGGGAATTCGTGGACGTTAAGATAACGGGCCACGGGGAGAGGAGCGTCACCGCGGTGGAATACCCCATCGACGTGAACTCTGCGAGCTTCAGCATCCTGAAGACTATCCCGGGGATAGGAGAAAGGAGGGCTGCGAGGATCGTGAGGGAGAGGCCCTTAAGCAGGGAGAAGATAGAGGAGGAGTTCCCGGAACTCCTGGAGTTCATCTAGGCTCTATGACGAACTCGCAGTACTCGTCGCCCTTGGCCCTGCACCTGGTCTCGTGGCCGACGTAATCCCTGCCCTCCACGCCCTCAACGAGCCCTGTAAGGACACCGCGCATGAAATGGCACACGCTCTTATCGCCTCTGCCTTCTCTGGCGAGGAAGCTCTCGGCCTCAAAGGAATCGTACACAACCATCCTGTACACGCCATCCCTCTCCCCCCTCTCAACCACCTCACCGGTGCCCCAGCCGAAGTACCAGCCCACCGCGGAGATCACGTCCCAGAGGTCTATGCCGTGCTCCCTGGCGACGTTGATGTAATGATTGTACAGGTCTCTCCCCACCTTAATACCGCCCTGGTAGAGGAGGGTGTCACCGGCGGCATTGAATATCTCCTCCAGGTCCTTGAGGAGATCGTAGGGGAAGTAATCCGTGGACATCAGGACGTAGCGGCGGTTCATGAGTTTTATCTTACCCTCTCCGCAGGGGTTCCTGTTGGCAAGTTTTCTCACTATTTCCTCTATCCTCTTCGCAATCTCTTCCCTGGTGTGCATCACGACCACCTCACCCTCTTGAGGATGCCCAGACGCTTCACCTTGTTCTCCCGCGCCCGGGCAACGCCGAGATAGTCCTTCTCTATGGTGTAAAGCTTGTCTACGAGGGCTATAAGCTGTGAGACCTTGGGATTCTCAATATCTATGCCAACCAGTTTCATGTTGGCGGTGAGCACCGCCATGCCGTCGTCGTAGTCCCCGTACTTTTTGGCGAAGTCGTCCATTATGATGTCCAGGGCATCCTTGAGGGTCTCTGGGACCCTCTCCTCCCTCTCGTTGACCATCACAGGGTAAAACATGAAAGTCATCTCCGCGAGGGTCCTGAAGGCCTCCTCCACGTTCTCACCGGTCTTGGCACTGGTCAGGAGGAAGGGCACTCCGATCTGGTTGGCGAAGTTCTCCACCTCCTCGTAGGTGAGCTCCCAGTTGTCCAGGTCACTCTTGTTCGCCAGGAGCACACCCGGAACTCCTGCAACGCGCTCGAGCACGGGGAGCCAGTAATGGGCTATGCTGTACAGGGTGCTCCTGCGGGTGAGGTCGCAGACGAAGAGGGCACCATCGCTCCCGCGGAAAGCGGCCTCCTGGACCTGGGTGAATCCCTGCTGCCCGAGGACGTCCCATATGAGGAGGTTCAGGGTTATCTCCATCCCGTCCCACTCGAGCTCCATGGTCTTCTTGCTCACCTTGGTCCCGATGGTCATTATGTACTTGTCGTCAAAAACGTCGTAGACGAATCTCCTCACCAGCGAGGTTTTCCCCACAGCGGCGTCCCCCAGAAGAACAACCTTTCGCTTTATCTCCATAGCCTCTCACTTCTAAATCCTATGTTCTTCAATTATATAACCGTTTCTCTGAAAAACTCCAGCCACCGCGGCGCGAATACCTGGCAGAATTCCTCGAGGAGGATCATAGCTCCGGGCACCGCGCGGATGGAGGAGGAGGGTGAAAAAGTTTTAAATACCTAAACCCATTAAAACCCGGATGAAGGTGCCCAAAATATGGAAGGTATGCGTCATCGGTGACGTGGATGTTGGAAAGACATCTCTGGTGAAGAGGTTCGTGTTCAACACCTTCAGCGAGGAGAAGGAGGAGACCGTGGAGAGCAAAGCCTTCAAGAAGAAGGTGGGCGATGTGCTCTTCATGGTCTGGGACGTGAGCGTCTACGAGCAGCACATAGATAAGGTGCTGAACGGTGCCAAGGCGGTGATAATCTTGGGCGACATAACCCGGGGGGAAACCCTGGATACCATGCAAGAAATAGCGAGGTTCCTCAACGGGCACCGTGCCCTCAAGGTCTTTGTGGGAAATAAGACGGATAGAAAGTATGAGGCCCAGTTCTGGAAGGAGGAACTGGGAGATCTCGCCTCGCGGTACGATGCGCCCTACTTCTTCGCGAGCGCGAAGACGGGGGAGAATGTTAACGATATTTTCAACTACATAGCCGCCAACGCGTGAGTGAAAATTATATATCCTTCCCGGCATACCCGCACGGTGATTGGTATGAAGGAGATCAAAGTTGCCCCATCAATTCTATCCGCGGATTTCTCAAACCTTTGCCATGAGCTGAGACTATGCGAGAAGGGAGGTGCGGACATAATCCACCTGGACGTCATGGACGGGCATTTCGTCCCGAACATAACCTTCGGGCCAGTGGTGATCAAGAGTATACGCAAGTGCACAAAGATTCCCTTCGATGCGCACCTCATGATAGAGAGGCCGGACAAGTACGTGAAGGACTTCGTAAAGGCGGGTGCAGACATCATCACCGTGCACCGCGAAGTAAAGGTGGATATCGGGGACGTCCTGCGCAAGGCCAGAAACTACGGCGTTGAGGTAGGCCTCGCAATCAATCCAGATACGCCCTTCGAGAAGGCGAAGGAGTTCATGGAGGAACTGGATTATCTCTTGATAATGTCCGTCTACCCCGGATTCGCCGGGCAGAGCTTCATTAGGGAAGTACTGAGCAAGATAGAAGAGGCGCGGAAGTACGTGGATTCTGAGGGCCTAGACGTGAAGATAGCGGTGGACGGCGGGATAAAGCACAGCAACTACAGGGACGTGGTGAAGGCTGGCGCCGATATAATCGTCGCGGCCAGCGCAATCTTCGGCGGGGACGTGGTGAAGAACATAAGGGAGTTCAAAAGGGGAAAATGAGGGAAAGGTTTAAGCCGTGAAGAACATTATTTGCTGCGAGGTGAGGTGGAATGAAGATATCGTGGCTAGGGCATTCAGCGTTCCTGATAGAGGGTTCGAAGAAGGTTCTCGT
>WAOY01000156.1 GCA_015520985.1 DHVE2 group archaeon | reverse complement strand
GTACTCGTCGTACCCGAGATCCCTCGCCGCGTTTATGTATTTCCTCGCGGTGGAGCCGCCGCCGACCACCACGAAGAGCTTGCCCGAGAAGTCGTCCATGAAACTGCGGAACTCGCGAATGTAATCGACGTCCATTCTCTCCCCGGCCACGACGGAGCCGCCAAGGGAAATAACAACCATGCGGAAAGCAAAGGGGAGGATATATTAAAAGGTTACTTCGTGGCCCTCGTTATTCCAACGTCCCTGACGCGGATGTAGGGCACGTGCACAGGAATTTCGCACTCCCACCAGTGTATCTGATGCACATCGCTCCCTATGGCGTCGACGCTGCTGAGAAGCCTCTGGATGTTATCGCTTATGCGGATGTTCTTTATCGCGCCCTTTATCTCGCCGTGCTCCACCAAGAATATGCCGTCGCGGGGTATCGTGGAGAAGTCCCCGGCAACGTAGTTCTGGAAGCGGGTGTACCAGATGTTCGTCACGTATATGGCGCGGGGAACGTCAAAGATTTCCACTTCCTTGAAATCCCCGGGCTCGACGTAGAGGTTCCAGGGGTGCGGCATCAGTACGCCAGCGTTTGCCGTGTTCTCCATGTTGTACTTCTTGGCGTAGCTGTGGTTGAAGAGGTAGGTCCTCAGGACTCCATTCTCAATTATAGCCGTGTTCCCCGTGGGCACGCCCTCGTCGTCGAACTTCCTCGTGCCGTATCCATTGGGCAAGTTGCCTATGTCGCGAAGGGTGAAATTATCGCTGGCCACCTTCTTACCCAGTTTGTTCAGGAGGAAGCTGAAGCCGGCTTCGACTGCCATCACCGAGGTGAACATACCCACCATGGATAGGAGGTTCCCTATTGCGAGAGGATCGAATATAACGTCGAACTTCCCCTCGTCGCCAAGTTTCGGGTTCTCCACCATGTTGGCTATCATCCCCGCCTTCTCCCCCGCCTTCTCCGGCTTGAAACGACTCAGTGTTCTTGAGGACCACGTGGCATGCCCGCTGGCAAGATCGTCCTTGAAGGCGCGGATTGAAATCTCGATACCCGTTCCTTCATCTTCCGCCTCGACGCCATTGCTCGTGCTGAGGTACGTCCTGGGGTGGTCCACGTAGAGTACGCCGGCAACCCTTTCGAGGCCGGTGGCGTTTATGGCCGCTTCAACATGATCAACGGGGTCCACCTCCAAAACCCGGGAATCGTATGTGTCCTCAATATCCACGTACTCGAAGGGCCCTTCCGCAATGCCGTAATAATCCTCTCTCTTTTCCATGCTCTCCGTGAGGCGGTAGAGGTTCCTGAGCACGGATTCGATGTGGGAATCCTCGTAGGAAGTTATCTCCGTGCCCGCGAGGCGCTTATCCCTCTCCACGAATATCTCCGTCCTCCTGGCGTACCAATTCTTGGCGATGGTTATCTCGCCGTTCGCAAATCTGATCTGCTTCCTCTCGTCATCGTGAGATATGACCACGACATCGCCGAAGCCCATCCTCCTCGCTGAGTCCAGTATTTTCTTGTTTATATCGAACATCCTTTTCACCTCCTCAACGTGATGTCCCTGAGCCTTGCATACGCGCCTCCCATCCACACGGGCACGCCCTGCATAGGCTCGCCCTTGCCGCAGGTTCCAGGGTAGAATTCCATTTCCTTCGAAACCGCGTCAACGCTGCTCCAGAGGGCGCGGGTGGTTATCTCCAGGATCGGCCTCCTCACCGGATTCTTTATCTCCCCGTTCTCTATCAGATAAGCCTCGCGACCGATGTACCTCTGCTGGAATCTCCTGTCGTCGATGTTCCACTCGTTGAAGCTCTTTATAAGCACACCGTGTTTGACGCCCTCAACGAGTTCCTCAAAGCTGTGATCGCCAGGCGCCAGGTAGGTGTTGGCCATCCTCACAATCGGTTCCCTGTCGTAATTCACCGCCCTGGCTGCCGCGTTTGACTTAGTGCCCAATTTCTTCGCGTACTCGCGGTTCAGCAGGAACTCGGTTATTATGCCATCCCGTATCAGATACCTCGGCCTCGCCTTGACGCCTTCGTCGTCGTAGAGGTAGAAGCCCCAGCTTCCAGGGAGCGTTGGATCCTCTATCACCGTGACGGCGTCGCTGCCTATGCGCTCACCCAGCATGTCGGGCTTGACGAAACTCTCTCCGGCTTGAGCTGCCTCGCGGCCGAAAATCCTGTCGGATTCGTAGGGGTGTCCCACGCTCTCGTGCACCGCTATGCCCGATACCTCCGGCGCAATTACGACGTCAACCGTACCCTCCGGTGGCTTCTTTCCCCGGGTTATCAAATCCTTAAGGACTTCCACGTCCTTCCTGGCGCGCTCCCAGGGCTTCGCCTCCTCGATCCTCTCCAATCCCCCGGTGAAGGCGGTGCTCACGAAGGGTGCCTGCTCCATCTGCCCATCTTCGACCACAACGAGGTTGTACATAACATCAACCCGTGGTATTTTGCTCTCAACGTACGCGCCTTCGGAATTGGCGAATATGCGGTGCTCCACCCAGTCCGAGTAGGCGAGGTAGCGCATGGGGACCTGAATCCCTGTGCCCAGGACCTCTTCTTCGATCCTCTTCAGGTACTCCATCTTCTCCTCGAACCCAGCGTTGCGGAAGTCCTTCTTCATGCCGACTTCGTACTTCACAACGTGGAACTCCTCCTCGCTGAACTCCACGGGCTCCTTCCTCACGCGCGAGGCGCTCTTCGCGAGGTGCACAGCGGACTCCACTGCGGAGCGTATAGCATCCTTATCGAGAAGATTCGTGGACGCGAAACCCATGCCGCCGTTGAGAAGCACGCGCACCCCGATACCGCTGGTTTTCGTGACCCCCACACCCTGAAGTTCCCCGTTTTTGAGCGAGAAGTTCATGCCGTCGTTCTCCTGATATCTGGCTTCGGCATAAGAGGCGCCCATCTTAAGGGCAAGATCCAAGGCGAATTCTATCAGGTCTTCCATACAATCACCTGTGGTTGTAATGCTGGAAAGTTATTTAACCGTTTGCTTTGGACCGCAATAATCCGAAATTCGCAAATCCACAAGGGAAAAATTTATTCGTGTGGGTGCAATCATACAAGCGGTTATATGCCAGCAGTGGAACGCATACCCCTGAGGAAAGGCGAAGTTAACATCGTGACGAATGAGCACGCTGCATTTCTCGCATTCAAGCAGAACTGCAAAGGGGAGGAGGGACTGGTAATATCAACGAAGAATCCGAGAGTGCTCAGAGAGAGATACAGTATCTCGGAGAGCATATGGATTACCTACTTCGGCCACGGCGTGAATTCCTTCACCCCCGAGCGGCTGGAGTTCGAGGTGATGGACGCGGTGCAGAGGGGTTTGAAATCGGAGGAGCCATGCGTGCTCCTGCACGGGGTGGAGTACCTGGCGGCGGTGCTCGGGAAGGATCGCGTTATATCTTTTGTGGAGAGCCTGAGGAAAACCAAGAAGAGGGCGACTGTCATCGTAGCTGTTAACGGCAACGCCGACCTCTGGGGCATGCTGGGCGAGGTTGTGTACAGAAAGCGCCTCAGGGTGCAAGATCCGAAAGTCATCCTGGGCAGGCCCAGGGGCCCCGCGTTCAAAATCTCCAGGGAGGACGGGAACATCGTGGTCAAAACCGCTTACGAAGCTGAGGATTTGATATTCAGGGGAGCGGAGAGGTTCAAAGGGATAAACTCGGACGTCCACCTTGACTGCCTTGATTTCATCATATCCGCGGTGGGCGAAGGAAAGGCAATGGCATTCCTCAAGGACCTGGAGGATATAGTACTGGAGAAGGGGCACAGGGTGTACATCACGCCCACCCCGGAAGTGCTGAGGAGCAAGGTCATCTCGCTCGTTGAGGAGACTGGAACTGAGGTGAGCCCCGAGATAATTGTGGGGAGGGACCGTGAGATAACGTGGCTCAGCGAGAAGCTGGGCGAGGCGCTCATGTCGAGGGGCTCCACAATATTCATATCAGGCGAAGCCGGTATCGGGAAAACAACGCTGGTCAACCACGCAATCTCGGAGGCTGTGTCGCGGGGATTTCTGGTGATGAGAGGCAGGGCGTACTACAGCGCCGCCGAGCCGTACATGCCTATAAACGACGCCCTGAAGGACCACATCGGAGACCTGAGAGATTTGATAACGCCGGGGGAACTACAGGACGGAAAGGGCCTCGAGGCGAGGCGGGCATCGCTGTTCCACGGGGTGACGGAGAGGGTCATGGCCCTATCTAAGAAATTCCCCCTGCTCATATTCCTGGACGATATTCACTGGATGGATTCCTCCTCGTTGAAGCTCCTCCATTACATGGCGGAGCACCTCAGGGGAGAGAGGGTCGTAATAATCCTCACGTACAGGCCCGAGGACGCAACGAAGGAGATGCGGGAGGTAATGTGGAGGATGTCCCGGGATGGGCTCGTACAGGAGCTCAAATTGCGCCCCCTCACCCGGGATGAGACGGTGGAACTCGTGAGGATAATCACGGGCAGCGAAGAGAACGCGGAGTGGATATACCGCAAGACCGGTGGAAACCCGCTCTTCATAAAGGAACTCCTGAACCAGATCTCCTCGCAGGGAATTCCCAGCGCGATGTCCGAGGAGGACATGCCCAGGATCATCCTTGACCTCACCAGGGAGAGGATGAGCAAGCTGGGAGAAGAGGAGAGGGAGATGCTGAAGATAGCCTCGCTGATAGGGGATCACGTGGAAGTTCGACTCCTGGCGAGGGTATCTGGCAGGGACGAGTTCGAAATAATAGACATAGGAGAGCGAGCAATGAAGGCGGGGATATGGACCGAGGACGAGATGGGCGAGGGGTTCGCATTCAAGCACAGCATAATGAGGGATGGAATCTCCACGATGATCTCCCCGCTCAAGAGGAGGTACATCCACCGAAAGATCGCGAAAGCCCTGGAGGAGATGTACGGGGAGGAGAGGTACCCGGAGGTTGCGAGACACTACCTGGAGAGCGGGGACGTGGAGAAGGCGTACGACGCTTTTATGAAAGCGGGAGAGCGCGCCGAGAAGCTTTACGCCTACGAGGAAGCCATAAGGCTCTACAACGAGGCCCTGAAGATAAAGAAGACCCCAGAGCTCCTGGAGAGGCTTGGACATGCCCATGGGGTGTTCGGAGAATACGACGAGGCGAGGAAATACCTCTGGGAGGCTCTGAAGCTCGTGAACGAGCCGGAAATGAAAAAGAGGATACTCGGACACCTCGCAAAAACCTTTGGAAACCAGGGGGATTTCAAAAAAGCACTGAAATACATAGACGCGGCTCTTTCCGTGGACGATTCCGAGACTGCCGAGACCGCCAGGCTCTTCGGGCTTAAGGGATGGATCATAACCAAGAGCGGTCGCTACCAGGAAGCACTTGAATACCTGAACCGGGAGAGGGACATTGCGGAGAAGATTGGAGATATATACACCCTCGCCCTGGCGCATGAGCACCTCGGAATACTCCACTACAGGCTTGGGGAGTACGAAGAGGCCATAGGGCACCTTGAGAGGGCCCTTGAAATGTCCCGGGACCTAGGAGATAAATTCCTTGAACTCGCATCCCTTAACAACCTGGGCATAGTGTACGACGAGATGGGAAACACCTCAGAGGCTATACGATACTACGAAACCGCCGCCAAGATGGCGGAAAGGATTGGCGACAGGTACACCCTCAGTGCCCTCCTGAACAACCTCAGCGTGGCGTATCAGGACAGGGGTGATCTGAAAACCGCCCTGAAGTACCTTGAAAAGGCGCTGGACATGAGCAGATCGCTGGGGGACCAGTTCGGCATCGCCCTCGTCTACGAGAACCTTGCGTCGGTGCACCTGGAGATGGGGAATCTGGATGAGGCCCTTAAAAACGGAATAAAGGCCCTGCAGATAGGGAAGGACATTGAGAGCGAGGAGATAATGGTTGAGAGCAGCGTAATTATGGGGGAGATCCACCTGAAAATGGGTGATCTGGAACGCGCCGAGAACTACGTGAGGAATGCGCTGGAGATGGCCAGGAGCACGGGATCGCGCACCAACGTTATGAGGGCGTACAGGGTCCTGGGCAAAATATATGCGGAAAGGGGTGACTTTGAAGAAGCGATGGAATACCTCCAAAAATCCCTGCCAGCAGAGCACGGAGAGGATCTCGCGGATCGGGGGATGAGCCTGTACGAGATGGGGCTCCTGAAGATAAAGATGGGCGCGGATGATGAAGGAAAAAGGCTTCTGGAAGAGGCAAGGAACATCTTCAATAAACTGGGATTGCGCGGATGGGAGGAGAAGGTCTCCGCCATCCTGGAGCGAAAGGTAAATTAATGAGTTCTCCATAATCCCCACAGGGCGGGGGTTGTCGAGCTTGGCCAAAGGCGCTGGCTTGAGGGGCCAGTCCCGTAGGGGTTCCTGGGTTCAAATCCCAGCCCCCGCATCCCTTCGGGTTTTTGGTATTTTTACGGGTTTCTGTGACATCATTTGAATTTTCTCTCATGGATAATATATCCTTCGGATTGTGCAACTTTTGGGGTTGGTTGTGCAACTCTTCATCGTCCTGAATCACGACCAAGTAGGAATTGTTGTCCACACGGTAAATCCTCGCCTGTTTGCCCGCGAGATGGAGATACTCGGAGGGAAAACGAACCATGGGATAGGAAATGTTTTTCTTCGCCCTTTTAAGGGTTATCTTGCATTCTCCTATCTCTTCATACGCCTCGAGATCATGCTTATCTTTAGCCGGCATTCGTATTAAAGGTTGTGCAACCCTTAACGGATGATGTAGAAG
>WAOY01000155.1 GCA_015520985.1 DHVE2 group archaeon | reverse complement strand
TAGAGGATGTTGCCTATCTTGGGAAGCCCGAAGGTCACCGTGTAGTCCGCCTTCACCGCTATTCCCATGACCTCGCCAGTATCTCCCTTTATCCCCGAGGGGATGTCCACGGAGAACACGAGTTTCGCGCTTTCGTTTATTATCCGAATCGCATCCGCGTACTTCCCCTCCACATTCCGCGATAAACCCGTGCCCAGTATGCCATCTACAACGGCATCAGCGTTCTCCACCGCGAGGCGAACCATGGCGTCGTCGCCCTGGAACCTATCCATGGGTATCCCGATTTTCGAGACGATTTCGTAGTTCATCCTCGCAGCCCCGCGATACCTGGCAGGATCGCTCATGAGGTAAATCTTCACATCGGCGCCGTTGGAGTAGAGCTTGCGGGACACGACGAGGGCATCGCCGCCGTTGTTGCCGGGACCTGCGAACACTACGAACCTTCGCCCCTTGACCTTCCCGAAGTGCCTGAGAATGACGAAGTAAACAGCGTGGCCCGCGTTCTCCATCAGAAGCTTCTCCTCGATGCCATATTTCTCAATCGCAGCTTGATCCATAGAGTGCATCTGCTCGACAGTGCTTATTCGCATGGTGATCACCCATGCTGGCATGGTTTGGATGGTTAATTGTTTTTCCCTTCGCAAACCCCCTGAAACCTTTTTATCCCGCGGCACATTCTCCCAAGTATGTATCCTGACGTGCAGGGAATGGCCCCCGAGGCGAGGTTCAAGATCACGAGGGTGGGAGTCAAGAACGTGGTGAAGCCTATCCAGGTTATGAGGGGAGATCGAGAGGTCACGTTGGTAACGAGGATAGACATATTCGTCGATCTTCCTCCGACCAAGAAGGGATCGGACATGTCGCGGAACATAGAGGTTATATCCGAAATCGTGGAGGAAAGCATATCCCGTCCATGCACGGGCATAGAGAACCTGGCCACGCGCATCGTGAAGGAGGTAAAGAGGAGGCACGAGTATGCAAGCTACGCAGAGGTAAATCTGCGGGCAGATTACTTCCTCACCAGGGAGAACCCGGGTGGGAGAAAAACGATAGAGAGGTACGTCCTGATAGGCAAAGCCACCATGCGTGGCGAAGAGGTCAAGAAGATGGTGGGGGTGGAAGTCATCGGAATGACCGCGTGCCCCTGCGCCATGGAAACCGTGCGCACCATACTGAAGGAGAGGAACGATTCACCGCTCCTAGATGAAATACCCGTGCCCACGCACAACCAGAGGAACATCGTGACCCTGCTTATAGAGATCCCGGAGGGGGAGGAGATAGAGGCAAACGATCTCATAGATATAGTGGAGGAATCCTTCTCCGCGCCCACCTACGAGATACTGAAGAGGAGGGACGAGGGCGAGCTCGTTCTCAGGGCGCACGAGAACCCCAAGTTCGTGGAGGACGTGGTGCGGGATATCCTGAGGAAAATCGTTGAGAGGTACCGCGAACTGCCGGACGATTCCCTTATAATCGTCCGAAGCGAGAGCGAGGAGAGCATCCACAAGCACAACGCCTTCGCGGAGAGGGTAACCACCATAAGGGAGTTGAGAGAATGATAGGCATAATCGGTGGAAGCGGACTTTACGGAGGTCTCGAGGAACTCGGGGGAGAGGAGAGAATTGTGCGCACCCGCTTCGGCGACGTGAAGGTCCTCGCAGGGGAAGATTTCGTCTTTGTGTCCAGGCATGGCAAACCGCCTGTTCCCCCGCACATGGTGAAGTACCACGCGAACATGGACGTGTTCCGCGCGATGAGAATCGAGAGGGTGATTGCCATAAGCTCCGTGGGCTCCCTCGTCGAGGATATACCGCCTGGCACAATAGTTGCGCCGGATGACCTCCTCGACTTCACTGGGAGAGTGTGGACCTACCACAACGAGAAGCCTGTGCACGCGAACCTCTACGAGCCCTTCTGCCCCGAAATCAGGGAGAAGCTGAGGGATATAGAGGGAGTGAGAATCGGGGGGACATACGCCACCATGAAGGGGCCCCAGTTTGAGACCCGCGCCGAGGCGAAGATGCTCCGCATGCTGGGGGCGCACATAGTGGGCATGACAGTCGCCCCGGAGGCGCGGCTTGCCAGGGAGTTAGGGATATGCTACCAGCCAATAAGTCCCGTGGTAAATTACGTGGACGAGAACACCACGCACGAGAACACGGTGGAAATGGTAAAGAAGATGGAGGAGGACATCGCGAAGATCGTTATGAGTTTAATCGAAGCGTACAGAGAATGAGAAGCTCACTGAGGAGCCCTCGTTCATCATCTCCCTTAGGCGTATGACCCTCGCCTCCGGGATTCTCCTTTTCAACCC
>WAOY01000154.1 GCA_015520985.1 DHVE2 group archaeon | reverse complement strand
TCGAGAACGTCCACAATCTCCACTTCCGGGTTCAGGCGCTTGAACACCTTGTAAAAGAGGAGGTAAGAATCGCGCTCAACCGAGAATTCAAGCCCGACGCGGGAATAGCCATTAGATTTTATCCACGAGACCACCGAGGCCATGAGGGACTCCACTTCCTGGTACTCCACCACATCGCTTATCCATGATCTGCGGCGGAACTCCTCAGCTTCGTTCTCCACAACGAACACCGTGGGCTCGCCCTCCGCAGGTATGAGCAGGGATGGCCGGAACCACCGCGTTCCCGTGAAATAGGTGAAGGAGGAAATCGTGCGGATAACTGCGCCGTCCACGTTGTTCCTGCGGAGCAGTTCTTGGAACCTTCGAACGCGCCTCTCCAGGATATCTCGCGGGACCCGCATATCCATCACGACCAGTCGAGCAGCCTCTTCTCTCCCTCTATCTTCTTTATCTCGGTTATGTCCTGGGTGAACTCCAGCGTGCCCAGGTATTTACCTTCCGCGTTGCGGATTGCGAAGTACTGTATTAATATTTTCCTCCTGCCCATGTCTATCCAGAATTCGGCGCGATCTCTTTCGCCGTTCTTGAACGCCTGCAGGATCCTGTTCACTATGTGCACGCTCTTTGGAGGATGGCACAGCTGCACCGGTCTCCCGAGCACTGAGCGGGTGCGGGTGAATATGCGCTCTCCCCCCGAGAAGAATCGCACGCGGTCCTCCGCGTCTATGAAGGTTACGTCTGCGGGCATCGTTGCGAGCATAGTGGATATCTCCTCCGGGTTCATGTACCCGTCTTCCAGCTCAACGTCGCCCTCCCTCACGAGGTCCTTGGTGTCCGGCCTGAGGTTCACGCCGCCCATCTTCTTCCGCATCTCCTGTATGAGGTGCTGGGGCAAAGCCATAAGTTTCTCAGGCGTTATCTCATCCCGGACCTCGTAGGGGTATATTTTCTCCTCCCCGGGCTTCCACTCTTCCCCAGGATTCACCTTGTAGTACCCTATCTCGTCGTCCTGCTCCCTTATGGCCGCGAACTCCCCCTCGCTCAGCAGAATCTTGAGGGTTGGGTAAAGGATGTTGTTCTCCCTGAACACCATGTCTATGAGCTTCGCGGCTAGGTCCTGGCCCAGCTCGGAGACCTCACCGTACTTCTTTTCCGCTATGAGCCTGAGGAGCTTGTTTATCTCAGCGCGTATCTCATCGTGTTTCCTCCAGAGAACTGCGGGAACAGCATTGAGCCCTCGGCGCTCGAGGTAAGGGAAGACGACCATCTCCTCCCGGTTGTAGTGCGTGCGCCCCACGGCCTTCAGACCGCTAACTATACCCTCAATTGTCCGCAGGGTCTGTTCTCTGACCTTCCCCTCCTGCTTGGTCAGAGAGGATGCGTAAAGGTTGAGGATCTCCGCGTCCTTGATGATCTGAACGTTCTCCTCGTAGAGCGTGCGCAGGGGGTGCCCGGGAGGAAATTCGGCGATCTCCTTCTCCGCCCCCTTCACGCTCTCCCTGAAGATCTCAACGTGGATGTCGCACATCTTCGCTATCTCCCTGGGAGATATCCCTTCCTTCACGAGCTCCTGCTCTATGAGCGGAATCTCCAGGGGGGATATGGATCTCAGCACATCCTTGAACTCCTCCTTCACCTTCTCCTCATCTTCGCCGCTGTGCAGCTTCTTGAGCATTTCCTTCAGTTTTTCCTTCTTCATCTCGCGATTGTCCAGCAACTCGGACATGTTATCACCATGCCTCGGACTGTTTCCTCATTTTTAAACCTTTCTGAACAAAAATGGGTAATTTGGTCCGAGAAGTGAAGATTAATATCCCCGGATGAGATGTGCCAGGGATGCCCCATGGACCTCTTCGAAGCGCTTAGACGGAGGAGAAGCGTCAGGAGATTCGCGGATATTCCGGTGCCCGGGGAACTCGTGGATAAAATCTTGCTCGCCGCCTTTCTCTCGCCCAGCTCCTACAACAGGAGGCCCTGGCACTTCATAGTGGTGGACGACCGGAAAACCCTGAAGCCCCTGTCCAGAGCGAAGCCCGGAGCCATCGGGCTGGAGAACGCTGCGGTTGCAATAGTCGTTGCGGTGGATTCCTCCGTGGACGACGTGTGGATAGAGGACGGCGCAATCGCGGCGGAGCACATGCAGCTGGCCGCAGTTGCCCTGGGTCTCTCATCCTTCTGGGTTCAGATCAGGAACAGAAAGCACAGCAGTGGAAAAGATGCGGAGGAATTCGTGAGGGATACCCTTGGAATCCCGGATGAGTACAGGGTAGTTTGCATAATAGGAATTGGATACCCGGCGGAGAGGAAAGCACCGAGGGGCGATGAGGTGCTCGAGTGGAGGAAGGTGAGCCACAACATGTTCGGAAAAGCGTATAAGGGATGCGACCTATGCGGGAGGAGGTGATGCCCGTGAAGAACATGGTGGTGCTGTGCACCGTGGACGATGAAGACGTTGCGAGGAGGATAGCCAGGGAACTGATCGAGAAAAAACTGGCGGCGTGCGTGCAGATGGCGAAGATATCCAGCGTCTACGCCTGGGAGGGAAAGATTGAAGAGGGCGACGAACTTCTCTGCCTGATAAAAACCCGAGAAGATAAGTACGATTTGCTGGAGGAAGAGATAAAGAGAATGCACCCCTACGAAGTGCCGGAAATAATAGCGGTCCCCATAGAACGCGGCTCCCCGAAATACCTCGCCTGGCTCAACTCGTGGCTGGGCCCATGATGCACATAACTGTCCAGAAATATTTAAGTATGGGTACAGAATGGTTTGGACGTAGAGGTGATACCGTTGGTGAGAGAGGAAGAAGTGTGGGAAGCCCTCAAGGAAATAGTCGATCCCGAGGTCGGGGCTAACATAGTTGATCTTGGCCTTGTTTACGAGGTCCGCATAGATAACGGGAATGAGATCTACGTTAAGATGACCCTCACCGTGCCTGGTTGTCCGCTGATGAACGTCCTGCCGGCGCAGGTGGAGGAGAGGCTATCCCAGATTGAAGGCGTGGAGAAGGTCACAGTGCAGCTCACATTCGATCCGCCCTGGACCCCGGACAGGATGAGCAAGGAACTTCGCGAGATGTACGGTTGGTAATGCCGTGCAAAAGTTTAAAGTAATATTAACCACTTTATATCCCGGGATCGCATGTCATCCATCGAGAACTTCAGCCCGGAGTATTCGCTGATACTAAAGGTCCACGGGGACGACGTTGAGATCCTCAACTACGATCCCTCGCGGGGATTGATCCTCGGACGCGAAGAGAGGAGGTACCTTTCAAACAGGCCTGAGAATGTGATATTTCACTTCTTTCACACCTCGGGGATATACAGGTGCCTTCGCTCAGGCGACCTGGTGATATGTCTCTCGGTCACGGATATCGTGGAGGAGAGGGAGAGAGAGCACCGTAGCCGGGTTGAGATCCAGGAGAGGTACGACAACCTCCTCAGGATGAACGACCTGGTGATACACGACATAAAGAACTACGTCTTCGTTCTGGATGGGATAACGACGCTGATGGAGGAAGGCGATTTCGGCGAGGATCTGGTCAGGGACCTCAGGAGGGCGGTGGAGAACATAAAGGAGCTGATAAGCAGGACTTCCATACTCCTGAAGACGAAGTCAAGCCTTCGCATCACAGAGGTAAATATTGGGGAGATGGTGGAGCAGGTGTTCAGGGAGCTCTCTGTCCCCATGAGAGATCGCAGGATTCACGCGGCCAAGAGGTGCGAGGTGGATGTTATCAAGACTGATCCCCTAATCAAGGAGGTCATATTCAACCTGGTGAGCAACGCGGTGGAGCACGCCCCCGACGGCGGGGTGGTGGAGGTAGAGTGCAGGGCCTCGGGCAGGAGATTCACCATGGCTGTCAGGGACAACGGTCCGGGAATCCCGGACGAGATGAAGAGCATCATATTCGAGAGGCTGAAGAGCGCGGCCAGCAGCAGGGGGATGGGGCTCGGGCTGGCGGTGTGCAAGCACATTGTGGAGTTGCTGGGGGGAAGGATATGGGTGGAGGACAACGAGCCCCGGGGCGCGGTTTTTGTGGTGGAAATCCCCGTTGGAAAATGATTAAATCCCAGAGGATATTGGGGCACTATGTACACCCTGTTCGACGGTGAAAAAAAGCACCTCGCATGGAAGAAGGGGGAGATGTACCGGGTCGGAGATTTCGCAGTCCTAAAGGATCTCCGGGAGGGGAGGATGAAAATAGGTACCAGGGAGTACGTGGTGGTGAGAAGCACCCTCAAGGATTACATGGACACCGTGTCAAGGAGGGCCCAGATAATAAACTCCAAGGACGCCTCATATATAATTTTCAGGTGCGGCATCCGCGCCGGGAGCCGCGTGGTGGAAGGTGGCGTCGGCTCAGGATCGCTCACCACTGCACTCCTGTACTTCACCCATCCGGGCGGACACGTGTACACCTACGAACTGCGCGAGGACTTCGCGGAATTCGCCAGGAACAACGTTGAGAGGATCGAGCACGGGCACTGGACCCTTAAGATGGGGGACGTCACCCGGGACGTCGTGGAGAGGGACGTGGACGCCTTCATCGTGGATATCCCCGAGCCGTGGAACGCGGTGGACATGGCCAAGAGGGCGCTCAGAATTGGAGGCTGTTTCTCCGCATACGTCCCCACGTACAATCAGATGGAGAAGGTCTACCGTAAGTTATCCGGGGAGGGCTTCCTGGACCTGGAGGCCTGTGAGATCATACGGCGAGGAATGCACGTGGGACCTCTGGGAACCAGGCCGGAGAACCTGGAGGTGGCACACACAGGATTCCTGGTGTTCGGCAGGAGAGGCGTGGATTGAAGCGAACGCAAGTGTTTTATTGCATCCCCCGTTTTTGAGTGTGTGAAATTCCCGTACCGGATGCGCCAGCCCCAGGCGGATATGATTTCGCTCATAGAGGACGTGCTATCTTCGGGGGGACATGCGGTCATAGAGGCTCCCACGGGCTTCGGGAAGACGGTCTCCGCCCTTTATCCCTCGGTCAAATTCGCCCTGAGCAACGGCAAGAAGATCCTCTACCTCGTGAGGACCAACTCCCAGGAGAGGAAGGTCATTGAAGAGGCGAAAAAGCTCGGGGTACTGGCTGTGGGCCTACAGGGACGCAGGCATATGTGCCCCCTCTCGGGGGAGCGCGAGGATATGGAGAACGCCAGCGCCGAGGAGATATCGCTTCTGTGCTCAAAGCTCAAGAGGGACGTTGAGAGGGGTAGCAAGGACGCGTGTCCCTTCTTCTACGGGTACAGGGAGGCGGGGGAGGAGATAAGGGAATTCATCAGGGAAACGCGCACCGCCGAGGAGATATACAGGAGGGCCTACGAATTGGGCGTTTGCCCTTACGAGGCCGTCAAGGACGTCATGGGCGAGGCCACCGTGGTGGCCCTGCCGTACATCTACTTCCTCTTGCCCTTCCTCAGGAACACGATTATGGAGAGGATGGGCGTGGACATGAGGGATCTCATTGTGATCGTTGACGAGGCCCACAACTTCCCGGACTTTGCCAGGGAGCTGAGGAGCGACGAGCTCACCGAGAACGCCCTCGAGAGCATGGAGCACGAGTGCCTTGAGTTCGGGAACGGGCAGGTCCTTGGAAGACCATGCGCAGACGTAGCGGAGTTCATAAGGGAGGCCATGTACCGCCTGTCCGACGAGGTGGAGGGTGAAGAGGGCATAGTGCCGCAGTACGCACTGGAAGAAAACATCGCAGAAATAATGGGCATCGGGATAAACGACGTGCCCCGCATGGCGATGGAGCTCCTCCGCTACGGGATAGAGATAAGGGAAGTAAAGATGCAGCGCAGAAAGATCCCGAGGTCCCACGTTTACCACGCGGGCAGTTTCCTGGTCAACTGGAAACAGAGCCACACCCACGAATTCCTGCACTTGGTGAAGAGGGGAAGGCAGGTGTCCCTCGAGATCTTCTGCCTGGATCCATCACCCCTGACTGAACTGGTCCGGAGCGCCTACGCGTCCATCCACATGTCCGGCACTCTGGTGCTTGACAGATACAGGGACATGGTGAACCTCCCCGAGGATACCGTATTGAGGAGATTCCCTTCTCCTTTCCCAAAGGAGAACCTCCTGGTTCTTTACGTGGACGACGTGACCACCAGGTACGGCGAGGTGGACGACAACATAGGAAGGATTGCGGAGTACATAGAGGAGATTGCGAAGCTGGGACGAAGCACCATCGTCTTTTTCCCATCCTACTCCGTAATGAACGCGGTGCTCAACAGCACATACGTGGACGTAATCACCGAGGAGCGGGGAATGAAGCAGAGCGAACTGGAGGGGAGGGTTAACGAGTTCAGAAGGCACGGTGGAGTCCTATTTTCCGTTTTCGGGGGCAGGGTCTCCGAGGGGATAGATTTTCCTGGCAGAGAGCTGGAGATAGTGGTGATCGCTGGGATACCTTACCCCAAACCCACCCCAAGGCAGAAGGTGCTGGAGAAGTACTACGACTTCAAGTTCGGAAATGGGTGGGAATTCGCCTTCAAGATGCCTGCCGCCATCAAGATCCGGCAGGCGATAGGTCGCCTCATAAGGTCTGAGAACGATAGGGGCGTGGCAATAATCCTGGACCGCCGCGCGGTGCACTTCGCGGACCATATAGCCATGAGAAGAGCGATAGATCCGGTGAGGGAAATAGAGGAGTTTTTCAGGCAGGGAGAATGATAGAAAAAGGGGAGGAGGGGCGTCATCGTGATGCAGTGATTTGGTGAACCCATGTGATGTGTGTATACATTTCGTATACCTATGCATGGATATACAAAGGTAGTATTTAAACCTTTCCCTTTTTAGTATCAAACGCCCTCATTTTCTGGTGAGTATGAACTCGTGGCCCTGGATCACAGCGACCCTATCGCCGACCCTGGCATCTGGAGGTACCCTAACACGGGAAAGCTCTCTCAGGATCTCAGACATCCTGTCCTTCGGGACCGGCTCGGTGCTCCTCACCGCCGCAACCCTGTAATCCTCCGTATCTACCCGGAGAACGGTGAAAAGAAC
Source organism: DHVE2 group archaeon (assembly GCA_015520985.1). GTDB lineage: Archaea > Thermoplasmatota > Thermoplasmata > Thermoplasmatales > Aciduliprofundaceae > JAADDK01. Next base: position 4,412 of record WAOY01000154.1, on the reverse strand, counting down.
CCTCTTCGGCTCTAAGAGCTCCTGGCGTGCGTAGTCGCATCCCCTGGGGCACCTGTTACCTTTCACCCGGACTTCCCCGTTATCCACCTCTACTCCAAGGGTGCATCCGATGGGGCAGTATATGCAGGTCATGTTTGTCCTCATTCAAGCACCTCTGCCAGGACATCTCCCCTTAGCTCCTGCGGAGGGAATTTGAAAAACACCATGTTGGAGGGCTTCAAGTACATGAGCGTCCTCTCGGTGCTCCCCACCCTGATCCTGGCCTTCTCCATGGGCGTATCAACCCGCATCATAAGGCTGACCTCCTCCTCGCCGCTCAGCATCTGGGGGACCACGAATTTAACTCCTCTGGACGTCTGGACGCGGTAGAATTTCCTCTCTGGAAGTTCGCCCCTGCTCCTGAGCGCCGCATTCTTCCCGGCGATTTCCCCCTGGACCACAGCGTGGTCAACGAGATCGTTCACCACCAGGAGGTTCCCCGCCGCGAATGCCCCGGGCACCGTGGTCTCGTAGAACTCGTTTACCACGGGCCCTCCCGTGCCTGGATCAATTTCCGCGCCCATATTTACTAGGAGCTTGGAATTGGGTATCAGGCCCGTTGCAAGGATTACGGTGTCGCACTCCACATACTCCCTGTCCTCAACCATGCCATCCTTCATATGACCTATTATCACCCCTTCAACCCTGCCCCTTCCGCGAATTTCGAGAACTGTGCTGTTGAGGTAGAGGGGAATGTTGTAATCCTCCAGGCACTGAACGATGTTCCTCGGGAGCCCACCGGGGTACGGCTGAATCTCGTAAACCCCCACCACCTCCGCGCCCTCCATGGCAAGGCGCCTGGCGACGATGAGCCCTATGTCTCCGCTCCCAACTATCACCACCCGCTTTCCCGGGAGGTACCCGTAAATGTCCATGAGCGCCTGAGCGGTACCTGCGGTGTAAACGCCGGAGACCCTGTCTCCGGGGATATTCATCATGAACCTGGTTTTCTCCTTGCATCCCGTGGCGAACACCACCGATTTGGACCTCAGAACCCGATCCTGCAGAGTTATGCTGAATCCGTCCTCCCTCTTCACAGCGTCCACATGCGCTCCGAGGATGAGATCAACGTCCGCGCCTCTCACCCTCTCTTCCATGAAATGGGCGAACTCTGGGCCTGTCAGGTCCTTCTTGAGATACTGCGTACCGAACCCGTTGTGGATGCACTGTGGTAAAATACCGCCGAGATAATCGTTCCGCTCAACTATCGCCACTCTGTCAACAAATTCCCTGGCCTTCAAGGCCGCCGCCATGCCGGCGGGACCACCGCCGATGACCACTACATCGTACACGCTAGAAGGTAATGCATTAGGAGAATATAACCTTTCCCGAGGATCACTCTTCAGCATAAAGCACGATTTCTCGTCCACCCACCCGCGCCGCGAGGTAATTGGGGGAGTGAACAATTTCAACGTCCACCTCATCCAGCTTGTACACTCTCACACTCATTGTATACGATATGTATACGGCATGGTATTTAAATGTTTGCACAATAATACCATGGTTCTCAGGGGTGGCGGGGGGAGATGTGAAAAATATTAATATTCATCCTGCGATGAAGGGATATGACCGATCTCCTGTACCTCGATGATTCGTACCTGCGGAAATTCAAGGCACGTGTGTTGGACAGGACTGAGAGGGGAATAATCCTCGACAGGACAGCCTTCTACCCGGGTGGCGGAGGACAGCCAGCGGATACCGGGCGCATTCTATTCAGGGGAATCGAATCGAATGTGATCGGTGTGGAACGCGGAACCCTGGAACATGTGATTGAGGGTGAGTTACCGGATATCGGGGAGGAAATTGAGGGAATAATTGACTGGGAGAGAAGGTACAGGATAATGAGAACTCACACGGCGGTACATGTGATATCCGGCGTTGCCTATCAGAACTTCGGGGTGAAAATAACGGGCAACCAGCTGTACGATGGCCGCGCAAGGGTGGATCTCTCCTTCGAGAACCTATCTCGAGAACTCGTGGAGGGGATAATAGAGGAGAGCAACCAGGTGATCCGGAGGGACCTGAAGGTAAGGGTGTACTACCTTACAAAGGAGGAGTTCATGGAAAGGCCCGACCTCATGCGCGTGGACCCGAAACTCTACGAGAAGTACGAAAAGATACGGATAGTGGAGATAGAGAACTTCGACGCCCAGGCCGACGGGGGCACCCATGTGAGGAGCCTGGGAGAAATAGGCAAGATCGTACTGGAGAAGTACGAGAGCAAGGGGAGAAGGAACAAGAGGATTTACGTGAGGGTTGAAAATGAGTAGCCGCGCTGCTTTGATATTTCTCATCGCCCTGCTCCTATCATTTCCCTCTGGAAGCGCCCTTACGTGGAAGGCTGCCAGGAGCGGGGACCTTTACATCTCAGCAGAGTGGAGAACTGCGATGATTCCCGTGGAGAACCCGCACGTATCCGCGGGGGAGCACTTAATCGTCTGGAATTCCACGGTGGTGTACGACCTGGATGAGGACAAAATATATCCCTTTGAGGACGTGGATGGAATCTGGCAACATGGAAACAGCGTTGCAGTAAGTAACCATGGCAGAGTTACATTTCTGAACATGTCAGGGGAGAGGGTGGGCGAGGTCAACGCCACGGGAGTGATGCGAGTCGCGATTTACTGGCCCTGGGCCGCTATCGTCTCCTCTGAGAATATCATGGTCAATCTGCAGAACATTTCCGTGCGAAGGGTGGATGGCGAATTCCTTGGTGCCGGGGATGGCGTCTTTTTATTCTCCGCCGATAACACCCTGAGGGTATGGGAGAACGGAGAGGTTCTGGAGAAAAACATGGGTTCCCGGATCCTGGGTGCAGCGCGAACTCCATATGGATACTTCGTCCTGTGCGAAGACGGGCTACACTTTCTAAATTCTGAACTGGCCGAGGAGGACCACATCGAATCCAGTGCCCGGGAGATACACCTCGCGGGGGACAGCGTCGTTCTCGTGGATTCCCGGAAGGACGACGAGGGGAAGAGGTACTGGATCTTCACCTTCTACGGAGCCACCGATGGAAGAATAACCAAAGAGGGAGAGGGAATAACTTACCTTGCGCCGGAGGAAATCTTCGATTCTGCTGGCTACCTGGTTTTCCACGATTCAAAGTACCTGCACCTGATGAACGAGAGCGTGCACATCTTCACCAACTTCACCTTTGATGATTTTGATTCCTCCCAGGGTTTCCTGGCGGGAATCAGGGGAAACACCGCGTACAGGATATCCATAGGGGAAATCGTGGAGACCCTGCGGTACGAAGACGGAGACGCGGACAACGACTGGATCCCAAATTCCAGGGACTACGATGCGGACAACGACGGGATGCCCAACTGGTGGGAGGAGAAATACGGGCTCAACCCCCTGAATCCCGGGGATAGGAGCAAAGATCCGGATCACGACGGACTCACCAATTACCAGGAGTACCTCAACGGAACCAATCCCAGGAACCGGGACACCGATTGCGATGGGCTGAGCGACGGATATGAGGTGAGCTCGGGAACGAACCCGCTGAGATCGAACATCACCAATGAAATAGTGGACAGAAGAATATTGCTTATTTCCCTCGCTATACTGGCCTCGATACTCATAGTGCTGGGTTCAAAAAAAGAGTGAAGAGATCACTCGTCGCTCCCCTGCCTGTACACGGTGGTTGAATACACGTAGTCCCAGGTTCCATCGAGGTCGTAGTCTATGTGCGTTGTGAGCATGCCCCTGAGGACCCAGCTATCCCTCAGGCCGTTGTCGTTCGCGTCTTTGAATTCATAGACACCGACGAAGGTTACGTTGTACAGCCAGGTTGCATTGGCGGTGTCGTTGAACTCCAGGTACTGGTGGTGCTTCACGATCCACACGTGCACGTATTCGGGGTTCCCATCCGCGTCGGCATCGTGCTTGGTTATAACGAGCATGGTGAAGTTCTCCCACTCGTTCACACCGGAGTCATCCTCGTTTGTCGCATTGCTGCATATGACCACGAGGGTTATGTTCGTCACGTTGCCGTTGGCTTCGCTTCTCCTCAAAGTGTACCCGTACGCTTTCAGGGAAGCCCGCTCCACGACGCCGTTGGAGTTGTTGTCGTACCTGTATCCGATCTCCGCAATTCCCCTCTCCTTCTCGTATATTCCGCTGTCATCCGTATCCCAGACCTCGCGATAGAACATCCTGGACGTCCTCGCATCGGGATTCCCGTCGGAGTTGCTGTCCCTCATGGTGAGGTTCACGAAGACGATCCCCGCATGCTCGTAGTGCCTGTCTTGGTTCTCATCGCTTATCACCCATCCTGCCATGAGGAAATGTCTGTACTCCGGATTCCCATCGGAGTTGTTATCGTAGTACGTAGCGGTGACGTAGAGCTTCCACGCATGCTCATAGAT
>WAOY01000153.1 GCA_015520985.1 DHVE2 group archaeon | reverse complement strand
GCACCTCGGGGACATAGTCTCGCCCTTCACCCTGAAGATATTTGCGGGGTTCCGCTACTTTGGAGTTTTCGGGAACAACGACGGCGAGAGGCTCCTCCTCAAGAGGGTCGCGGATGAGAACGGCATGCTCCTGGAGGAGCAGCCCGCGATGTTAAAACTGGGGGGCAAGGACTTCCTGCTGTACCACGGCTCCGGGAGCGTGGAGAAAACGCGTAGAACCGTGGAGGGCTTTGCGAAGAGCGGTGATTACGATTTCGTTCTCTACGGGCACACGCACATGGTGGATCACAGGAGGATTGGCGATACACTCATTCTCAACCCCGGAGAGGCCTGCGGGTACCTCACTGGCAGGAGAACCTTCGCAGTGCTGGACGTGGAAACGGGTGAATTTGAGATCGTTGAATTCTGAGGGTGTTCCTTTTCGGATAACCGTGAGAAAAGCTTTTTAAAATTAGGCCGGATTATTATCAATCGTTATCAGACGTGAAAACCACACCTTCACATCACCTGCGGGCACAGGGTCCTCCCAGGAGAGATGAAAATGAGGAAAGTATGGAGGAAAGAGAGCGGCGAGTACGGCATCGGGACGCTGATAGTGTTCATCGCCATAATCATAGTGGCAGCGGTCGCGGCAACGGTGATAATACAGACCGCGTATGTGCTTCAGCAGCAGGCGGAGGAGACCGGCGACATAGCTAGGCAGGACGTGGCCACGGGCTTCAAGATCATAACCGTGGAGGGCATAAGGGACGATTACCTGCACACTGAAACCATAGCCACTGGAGACGGGAGCACCACAAGTTTCACCGCAACGGTGAGCAGCGGGCCCATAAATCCAAATTCCGTGGAGGTATCCGACGGCACCAACGTGCTGAGGGACGACGGGACGGGGAACCTGGTGCTTGTTTCTGGCTCTGGCGTGAGTGGATGGGTCGGGTACGATAACAGGACCATACACCTCGATTACACCACCGCACCCTCCACCGGTACGGACATAGTGGCGACATACGGTTCGGGCTACAAGAGGACCATATCTTACCTTGAGCTCAAGGTGGGCCTCATGGCGGGAAGCCCTCCCATTGCGATGGAAAGCGTCCTGATTGAGATAACCGATGGGTACACCGATGCGACGCTCACCTTCAACGCCAGCGCCTCCAACTACAGCGTCCTGGACGGGGAGCACTTCGCGGCGGTCATAGCAAGGGACATGCCGCCGTCCAACTGGGAAAGAGACCGCGTTATAACCTCTGGAGATGTCGTTCGCATATACATCAACGCCTCAGCAATAGGGCTGTACCTGGAGCCACAGACCCACGTGATGATAAAGCTAATACCCAAGCACGGAGTGCCTAATCTTGTGGAGTTCACGACGCCCGCCACGTACACCACGAAGTACATGGAGCTGTGGTGAAAATGCTCCTCCGCGACGTCCCGGGGGATATCAGGTCCGTGGCAATCGCTCAAAAGTGGCTCGCCTACCTGCTGCAGCAGGTGGACCACGAGGGCCTGAAAAGGCTCCTCGATTACTACCAGTCAATAGGCCTGATATCCTCCGAGGCCCGGGAGAAGCTGCTGACCATGGCTGCCGGCATAAAGAGCACCGCCAGAGGCGAGTTCCCGGTGCCGGGCAGAGTGCATATAGTCTCGCTCCTCTTCATGGCGTACCTGAGCAACTCGCGCATTCCGCCGGAACTGTACGAGGTCAATACGTACGCGAGGCTCTTCGCGGAGAACCCTGATCAGTTCCTGAGCGTTTAAATTTTGAATTTCTCGGCGAATATTTTTGCCGTCACCGGGTCTATGTTGCATATTCTCACGATTCTTATGCTCGAGTCCCCATGCTCCCTGAAGAAATCCGCAATTGCCCTGGCGAAGATGGGCACCGCCCTCTCCTTCGGGAACCCGTAAATACCGGTGCTTATGGCCGGCATGCTTATGCTCTCCACCCCAAGTTCATGTGCCTTCAGAAGCGAGTTGTACACGGCCCTGTAGAGAAGCTTGTCCTCTCCGTGGTTTCCGCCCCTCCAAACAGGCCCGACGGTGTGTATCACATACTTTGCCTTCAATTTTCCGCCGGAGGTCACCACAGCCTCCCCTGTTCTTACGGGCCCTCTTTCCCTGACGATCTCGTCGCTCTCCTCCTGTATCTCGAATCCTCCCCGGCGAACTATGGCTCCTGCAACGCCTCCGCCATGCTTGAGATGCGAATTAGCGGCGTTCACTATGGCGTCCACCTCTTCGAGGGTGATGTCTCCGAGCACTATCTGCACCTTTCGCCCTTCCATATCGAATTCCTTCAGCACCTCTCCGTTCATCGCGCATCACCTCAGGTGCTCCTTTATTTTACCGCGGCATTCACCGCAGAACTCCGCGGGCTTATTGTCCACGTCGAATACAGTGTTGGAGAAGCGCATCACGCAGTTGTTGTTGCAGTGCCTGAGCCCGAAGGTGTGGCCCAGTTCGTGCATGGCCTCCTTCAGCAGGCGAGAGAAGTAAACCTCCGAGTTTGCTGTCCGGAGCCTGAATGTGGAGATTATAGCACCCCTGCCGGGAGAGGCCGCGAGACCCAGGAGAAAGTTGTAATCCCTTATCGCGATATCCCCCGAGACGATGCCCAGAACACGGAATCCGGGATAGCGGAGAATCCTGTCGAGGATACAGGCCGCGTCGTACTGGCCCCTGCGCTCCATGTAGCACTCCCCTGGCATGGGGATCCTGGCGTATATGGACACGTCGTATCCAAATACCTCTCCCAGCCTGCCCCTGAGGATTTCCACCTCTGCCGGCGGCACGTTGCCAACGACGACGATGTTTATCTCCTCTCCCACGGGACCACAATGTGGTGTTGGGATTTAAATTTGGCGATGATGGCTGCGGAAAATATATGAGATCAACGGAAATTATGTGCACGTGAATATCCTACCTTTCCGCGATCTGCCAAAGGGAGCAAAGCGGCTCATCACATACTACGCGATTACCGAGCCCGGCGTGGTGGGATTCGTGATTTTCAACGCTTACCTCTTTCTTCTGGGCTACTCTCCACTCTACGTAGGAACCATTGTAAGCGGAGCCTCCCTCATAACCGCCCTCATCATGCCTCTGATGGGGTACCTCTCGGACAGGAAGGTGAATGCGAAGTACTACGTTATGACCGTCGAGGCCCTGATAGGGGTGAGCTTCCTCCTGTACGGATTTGCGCAGAACGCATGGTGGATATTCTTAGGGCGTGTGATCTTCTCGGCTGCGATGCTCTTCTCCTTCACCTCCAGCGTCTACGAGAAGGAACTCTACCCGGAGGAGTATCTCGAGGATGCCTACGTCTGGCACTGGCTCATCCCGTCTTCCGCGGGGATAGCCACCTACGCCGCAGCGTTCATCTATTTCTCCCTCTTCACCTCCGTGGAGGCTGCCAGGATTTACTACATCGTTTTTGGATTCGCAGCTTCCTTCTACGTTCTTTACGTTTACCTCTTCCTCCCGGACCTACCCACGTACCGGAAGAGGGAAAAGGCGAGGGTCGAGAGGAATCTCTGGGGCCTCATATCCGTATTCATTCTCGCAAATCTCACCCTGTACTTCACAGGCGGGATATCCTTGGATAACATCATCGTAAATCATTTCGGGGCTGGTATCGCGGTGATCGTGCTCATAGCACTGATAGATACCATATTCCATTTCCTGTCGAGCGTCATCAAGGGGAACATACCCCGCAGATACTTTCCGAAGATCCCCTACCTGGCGATGGGGGGAATAGGGATAATCGCATTGGCCCTCTTCCTCACCCGTCTGCTGGGCATGGAGTCAATTCTGATTTTTATACTCCTTTACGCCTTCCTAGCGCCCCTGTGGTCCCTGTGGCACATGAGCTTCAAGCCGCTCCTCGTGGAGAGCGTTCCCAAAGAATACCGCGGCACAGTTTTCTCCGCGGCTCAGTCGGCGCTGAGAATAATAAACATCCCCCTGCCCTTCGTCATAG
>WAOY01000152.1 GCA_015520985.1 DHVE2 group archaeon | reverse complement strand
TTCCTCAACGTGCTTAGAAACGCGGCTAGGTGGAAGAGAAAGACATACATACACCTAGGCAACGGTGGAAAAAAGTTCCCGGAGCCGCTGGTCTTCGTTGATCCCGTGGACGGGAACAGGAACGTTGCCTCCGCGGTCTCCGAGGAGAGCAAATCTCTGTTCACCCTGGCGTCCATGGAGTTCCTGAAGAGCCCGTCGAAAAAGTTCTTCTTTCCCCCACCCCCCAGGAAGCTCAGCAGGGAGGAGATACTGAGCGCCATGCGGGAGAGGGGAACGAAGTTTTACGCGGTCATATTCCCCAGGCCCAGAGTGATAGATGATGTCCTCTACCCGCAGATCCGGAGGACGATGAAGGCATTTCAGGACATACTGGGGGAGTTCATAGTGCTGAACACGTACCACGCGGTCTCGGAGGACCACGTTGCATTCATACTGGAACTGGAGCGTGACGAACTGCCCGAGGTGCAGAAGCACGAGGGGCCGCCGGTATGGCACGGGAACGCCCACAGATTCCTGGAGAAGTGGAGGGGCACCACGCTGAGGGGCCCCTACATAGAGGGTTCAAGGCTGTATGTTGATCGGAAAAGAACCCTCCGCACGGTGGAGGAGGTGCTCCGCAAGGGCCTGGAGAACTACAAGATCGGGAAGCACTTTGAGAAGAGAAAGGACAGGATGATCTCCGGGCCCCTGGAGGATCTGCTGGATCACGTGGACCCGGAAAGCATAAGCGGGTTCTTTGCCTTCACATTCCCGTGGGAACGGTGATCGTGGTCGAATGCTCCCCGGTATCGTAGGCACGTATCTGCACAGGGGGCACGTTGGCGTTCATGTCGTCCACGCTCACGACGTAATATTTCCCTTCGTGCTTCGCCTCAGCACCGTTGATCAGCACCCGGGACACTGCGACGTTGTCCGTAACGACCACCCTCACCGCGCTAACGCTGTTCCAGTCCAGGTTCTTGAGGTTCTTCTCGATCCTCTCCTTCACCCCGGGGGTGTACGAGGAGGTGTAATTGTATACCTCAACCCATGCGGATCCGTTGTATACCTGCACCACCCGCACCTGGGGAGGCGAGACATCGTTGAAGGGCGGGTTCAACCCGACGGTCCAGAATGAGAGCCAGAGAATTATGAAGGCGAGGATAGCGAAGATCCATGTGTTCCTCTGTGCGAACTCGGCCCGGGCAAATTTCAGTATGTTCCTGAGCAGGAGCAGAAAGAGCAGGCCCAGTGCGACGGCGCTGAAGGCATCGAAATACACCTGCAGGTACGCGGATGCAAGGCCTACGCCTATGGCGAGGAGGAACACGATTATTATCCCTTTGGCCTTGGTCATCTCATCTACGAGGAACTGCCTCACGTCGAACTCGGGCTCCTCGAACAGTTTTCCCTCCTCTTCCACCTTTCTCCTCTTGGCCATATCACATCAGCCCCGAGATGAGGTCCATCAGAGCAGCCTTCGGATCCCTCGCCTTGGTTATCCCCGAGGCAACCAGCACGCCCTTCGCGCCAAGCTCCACCGCCCTGCGGACGTCTTCCCCGTTCTTAACACCGGCACCAACCAGCACTGGGATTTCCTTTATCGATTTCACAGCATTTATTGTCTCGGTTATCGCCTCGGGCCTCGCCTTAGAAACGGAGATGTCTCCGCCTATCAGCTCCGGGGGCTCCATGGCTATGTAATCGGGGCCCAGGGCCGCCACCGCCGCGGATACGCTGGGGTTGTTGGTGCACACCATGGTATCAACACCGACCTTCCGAGCACGGCTCACAAGATATTCAATGTCCGCTATCTTGAGGCGCCGCTCGGAATGATTCACGAGGATTCCATCCACGCCGTGCTCCTTCGCAATCTCGACATTTATCCTGCCCGTCCTCGCCCCGAAATCCACGGCGTCCACGTGCTGGAGGTAAACGGGGATCTCCACGGAGTCCTTGACGAAGTGGAAATCAAGGGGGTTAACCGCTATGGCAACACTCGCCCCCGTCTCCTTCGCCACGTAATCTATCTTCTTCGCGAGCTCTACGGCATTCTTGCCCGAAGCCTGTCTGTATAGCTTGAAATTCACAACCACCGCTGGAAGTCTGAGCATGGGTGGAGATTGGAGCGGATTAGATAAACTTTTTCGTGAAAAAGATTTAAGCCAGGAGGGCATTCTCGCCCCCATGGACCTCGAGGAGATAGGCAGGAGGATAGAGGAGGAGCTGGACGACAAGGATTCCGTGAGGGAAATCGCGATAAAATCGTCCCGCGAAATCGTCAGGATGGCATCCAGGATAATTATGAGTCTGCACAGGCGCAGGGACTGCGAGGAGGACATGAGGAAGATAAAGGAGGAGGTATGGCACCTGCGCAGCCTTCTCCTGAATCAGTACCCGGATCTCTACTTCGCCGGATTCGTTCAGAACGCCCTTCAGGAGTACGTGGAGGCCATGCTTTTTTACTCAGTTCTCAAGGGCAAGGAGTTCCCCGGGCACCGCGAGCTGAATGTGAATCCAGGCGCGTATCTCCTCGGTGCGGGGGACCTCGTCGGGGAGCTGAGGAGAGAAGTGCTGGAATCCCTGCGTAAGGACGATTTCGAGAGCGCCGAGAGGTACCTAGAGATCATGGAGGCGATATACGAGATGCTCCTCAGGTTCAACTACCCATCTGGACTGGTGCCCGTGAAGCAGAAGCAGGACCTCGCGAGGTCCCTGGTTGAGAAAACACGCGGGGAGATCACGATAGCGGCTATGAACAAGAAGCTGGAGAGGAAGATCGAGGAGTTCGAAGGGAGGATATAATTTTAAATACCCGAACAATTATGCGATGGCGTGGAGTTCACCAAGGTAATAGTCGTGGGCGATGACCCGGAGAGCATCGCGAGGGAATTTACGGGCTATCCCTTAATTCTGGTGTACCCGGCCCACCGCAGGCCCAGCCGCGAGTTTATGCTCCGCAGGGACGTCACCGTACTTTACTCCGATTTCTCCGCGTACCCGGACATAGAGAGCCTGAAGATAGTCCGGGACATGGTGTATTATCTCCTCAACACCTCCGAACTGCGATCCGACGACATCGTCCTCGTGGTGTTCAGGAAGAGGGGAGAGGAGTACCGCATAAAGCTCAACTTAGGGGAGATGCGATACCCCACGCTTGTCAGCGAGATCGGGGACAGGCTCAGCGGCGAGGTTATAGAGAACCTCCTTCGCCTATCCATGCACATAGCGAAGAAGGGGAGGGAGGGCATACCCACCGGGGCGCTCCTGGTTGTGGGCGACGTGCAGAACGTTAAGAAGTACCTCATTCAGAAGATAGCGAACCCCATAAAGTCCCTCGCTCTGGAGGAGAGGAGTATCCTCCGGGAGGATAACTTTGATACCCTGCGGGAGTTCGCCACTATGGACGGGGCGATGATAATCGACTCGAGGGGCTACGTTGTAACATGCGGCGCTTACATCAAGGCGCTTTACGTGGAGGAGTGGCTCGCCGATGGCCTCGGCGGCAGGCACCTTGCGGGAAAATCCATCACGAGATTAACGCGCGCCGTGAGCTTCGTCGTCTCCAGCGAAGGAACGATCCGCATATACCGCGACGGCAGGATGGTTTACGAGCTGGACTCCTTTTAAAATTCAATCACCTGCACCATTCCCCTTACCTCCCCCTTCTTAAGGCGGAGCATCGCCCCGGGCACTTCCTCGAATCTCACCATTTCCTTCTCTATCCCCAGCCTCAGGCGATCCGCGATCTCAAGGAATTCCCTGGCGTAATCCCTGCGGACCTGGTAGATGGTGCGTATGGTCCTCCCCCACAGGTTTGCTGTGTAATTCGCGATGGTTATGGGACTCATGGTGACCGCACCGAGAACCAGCGTGGCAGCTGGCACGGTGTTCTCCAAGGCTCTTTCCACGAGATTCCCGGCGGTGGGGAAGAAGATGAACGCATCTACTTTATTGGGGAAATTTTCCTTAGCGAGATTTCCAACCCAGTCCGCACCGTACTTTTCCGCTATTCTTTTGTGCTCCTCGCTCCTGGTGCTTATGTACACCTCTATCCCCATGCTCTTGGCCACGCGAAGGATGTAGTACGCTGTGGGCCCGAACCCGAGCATTCCCAGGCGCTCACCCTCCTGAATTCCAGATATGCGGAAGGCATAGTGTCCCGTTATCCCAGGGCACATTATGGGAGCTAAATCTTCGGATAGAAGGGAGATGTTGCGGAGGTCAAAGGCGTAGTCCTCATGAACGAGAACGTATTCCGCGAAGCCGCCGTCCACGTCGTAGCCAGTGCGTTTTATCTCCGGGCAGTAGTTCTCGTCGCCCCTGAGGCAGTACTTGCATTTCCCACATGTGGAATTGAGCCAGGAGATCCCGACACGATCCCCCACGCGGAATCTCTTAGCCCCAGGACCCAGCTTGTCCACGATGCCGACTATCTCGTGGCCGGGTACAACCGGCCTTTTTGACAGCGGGATATCTCCCTCAGCGATGTGCAGGTCGGTGCGGCATATGCCGCAGTGGGTAACGCGAACCCTTATTTCC
>WAOY01000151.1 GCA_015520985.1 DHVE2 group archaeon | reverse complement strand
GGATAGAGGCGGCGCGGCCGTAGAACTCCCTGCGGAGACGGAGGATGTCCTCCACCTTCCCCGCACCTTTCACACGGGATGCGTACTTCGCAGCGAAGCTCTCGATCCTCCCCGCGGCCCAGTTCACCGAGGAGAGGCTCTTCTTGTACTGGTCCTTATCGAGAAGTAGATCCAGGAGTGAACGGTAGAAGGGGTGGAGTTTGTTGATGTACGGGAAGGAATTCACATATTTGCGGAGCGTGTCAACCGCTACATCCCTTGCCGTATATATCTTCGCGATGCTCAGGTTCTTCTCCATGGCCAGGCGGTTCTTGGAGTATCCTACCTCTACCTTCTTCGCCCTGCGGAACATCTTGTCGATTATCTCCTCCGAAGTTAGCACCGTGGGTATCTCGCGGAACACAGCGGTATAAAAGATCGGCAGTATATTACCTTTCCCTCGAAAAGTAGCGGGGGGTGGATTTGAACCACCGATCTCCGGGTTATGAGCCCGGCGGGATTTCCTGGCTACCCCACCCCGCTATGCAATCCCGTAATACATGCGCGGATATTTAACCCTTTCCCATTACAGGCGCCTGGCGCGATTCATCCACCGGGATGCCCACGATGTTATCCGCGGGGCAAGGATTATAAAGGTGTAAACATTTGCACGCTGGTGCAAATCAGGAGAAGGGTGCTCAGGCTTGCGATTCCGGCGATTGTATCGAATCTCCTCTACACGTTCCAGAACATAGTGGACACCATAATGCTCGGGCATTACCGCGATCCGCAGGTCAGCCTGAGCGCCGCGGGCATCGGAGGCATGCTCTACTTCCTCATGTTCCCCCTGGTAATGGGCATAACCACCGGCGGAGTCGCCATGATCGCCAGGAGGTGGGGCGAGGGAAATTACGGGGAGGCGAAGAGGATATTCAACGACCTCCACGCCCTTCTCATCCTCATCTCGATACCCATCGCATTCTTCGCTGTGTTCTTGGGCTGGACCCTGCCCGTTGCCCTTGGAGCCGAGGAGAATGTAGTGGTGGAATCGTACAGGTACATTATGGCGGTATTCACCTTCTACCCCTTCGCGGTGTTCATGGCTGTGTACCACTCCTCCATGCGCGCCGCAGGGGACACGAAGACCCCGATGCTCGTGGACCTCCTGGCGAATTCCTGGAACATCTTCTGGAACTTCACGCTGATATACGGGGAATTCGGGTTCCCCGAACTCGGGGTGATGGGCGCCGGAATAGCCACGGGCTCCTCCTACCTCGCAGGCTCTTTACTCTACCTCTTCCTGCAGAAGAGGGGAAAGCTGGTGATATCCCCAGACCTCATGTCCAGGGCGAGGATGCGCATAGAAACGGTTAAAACCCTCTTCCGCATAGGAATCCCCGCAGGGATAGAGAGGGGGATGTGGAGCATCACCTCGCTGATCTACACCGCTCTAATCTTCGCGGTGAGCAACTCGCTGGGCTACTCAGCGTTTCAGGTTGGACTTCGAGCGGAGAGTCTCGCCTACATGCCCGGGTTCGGGTTCTCCATCGCTGCCACAACCCTCGTGGGGCAGTACCTGGGCGCAAAGAAGCCAAACGAGGCCAGGAAATCAGCCATGGAAGCGGCTAAGATGTGCGCCCTGTTCATGGGCTCCGCCGGTCTCCTCATGGTTCTCTTCCCCACCCAGATCGCCATGCTCTTCACCGACGACCCTGAGATCGTGCGCCTCGCCTCCATCTACCTGTTCATGATGGGTTTCACCGAACCGGCGTTGGGCATCCTCTTCACCCTCGCGGGAGGTATGCGCGGCGCCGGGTACACGACGATGCCCATGGTAATCAACCTCACCGGGCTCTTCGGCATACGCCTTGGTCTGGCGATGATCTTCGCGTTCCCCCTGGGCATGGGCCTCGTGGGAATATGGCTCGGTATGTTCTTCGAGACCTTCATACGCGCCGGGTGGATGTACCTGGAGTTCATCCGTGGCAGATGGGCAGGGGTGAAGGTCTGAAAAGCTTATTTATCTCAACACGTATCACGAGATGTGGAAGACGTAGTGATCGTGGGCGCGGGCCCCATCGGGCTCCGCCTGGCACACCTGCTTGCGAGGGACGGATTCGAAGTCCTCGTTCTCGAGGAGCACCCGGAGATCGGCAACCCTTCGCACTGCTCCGGGTTATTCTCGACGCACATATTTGAGATTGTGGGGATGGAAAATCGCAGGGGCATACTCCACGGCAGCGGGAGGGCAAAGATAGTATCCCCATCCGGCAAGGTTCTGGAAATCGGGGACGGGAGAAATCGGGCGTACGTGGTGGACCGCGTTGAGTTCGACCGCTCCATGGCCAGGGACGCGATTAACTCCGGTGCCGAGATAATCCTGAAAGAAAGGGTGAGGAGGGTGAGGTATCCGGAAATCACCACGACCCGGGGAGAGCACAGATCGCGGATAATTGTGGGCGCCGACGGGATAAACAGCGTGGTGAGGAAAAGCATGGGGATCCAGGCGCCGATGATAATAGGGGCAGCGCAGGTTATCGCGAGGTACGACTACGAATCTGAGGACACCGTGGAGATTTTCCTGGGTAGCCATGTTGCGCCGGGATTCTTCGCCTGGGCGATACCCCTATTCGACGGAATGGCCAAGGTGGGACTCGCTTCCTACGGGCACTCCTGGCCCCTGCTGAAGAACCTGCTCAGGAGAATAGATGCGAAGCCCCTCAGCGTCCACGGAGGGGGAATCCCAATAGGCACCACTAGTAGAACTTACGGGGATGGAACCATCATAGTGGGGGACTCCGCGGGGCAGGTGAAGGCTACGAGCGGAGGAGGCGTGTATCCCGGGCTAAGGGCCGTGGAGTGCGCGCATTCGGTTCTCAGAGAATCCCTGGAGAAGGGGGATCACAGCGGGGATTTCCTGAAGAGATACGAGGCATGCTGGCGCGGCACGATAGGGAGGGAACTCGCCAACGCGCTCTACATCCACAGCTTCTACAGGAAGATAAAGGACAACGAATTTGATCG
>WAOY01000150.1 GCA_015520985.1 DHVE2 group archaeon | reverse complement strand
GGAGGTCATACTGCGCACGCAGGAGCACGAGGCGCTCCGCGGGGCTGTCCTTTTCATTATTTTATGACGGATTCCTGGAGTCCTTATCGTCTTTCTCCTATGGAACAAAAGAAATAATAACTATGGAAAAATATTTGAAATGCAAACATTTAATAACTACCCTGCACATCCCGGTTATCAGAGGTGGAAACATGGCATTCAATCCTGGAGATACCGGATTCATGCTCGTTGCCACGAGCCTGGTTATGCTGATGACTCCGGGCCTCGCGTTTTTCTACGGGGGTCTCGTGGGAAGGAAGAACGTCCTGACGATTATGGCGGAAAGCTTTGTGTCGCTGGGATGGACCACTGTCCTATGGGTAACCTTCGGATTCACGATGGCATTTGGTCCCGATGTTGCAGGAATAATTGGGGGTCCCCAGTACCTTTTCCTTCAGGGAATAGGTATGGATACACCGTCGCCTATAAATCCCGGCGTCCCAATGTGGGTTTTCGTGGCATACCAGATGATGTTTGCCATAATTACCCCTGCGCTTATAACAGGTGCATTCGCGGACCGTGTCAGGTTCAGGGCGTGGATGTTATTCCTAACCCTATGGCTGATTTTCGTTTACTTCCCCCTCGTGCATCTTGTCTGGGGCGGCGGACTATTCGCGCAGTGGGGTGTAAATGACTTCGCTGGGGGAATTGTGGTTCACGCATCCGCGGGCTTCGCCGCGCTGGCATCCGTTTTCTACATTGGCAGGAGGAAGATAATTCACAAGGGTCCCCACAGCATTCCCCTTGTTGCCCTCGGAACTGCGCTCCTCTGGTTCGGATGGTACGGATTCAACGCCGGAAGCGAATTTGCCGTTAACAGTATAACCACGCTGGCATTTATAAACACCGACATAGCTGCATCTTTCGCCGCCATAACATGGCTCGTGCTTTCAGTGCTCATAGAGGGTAAACCGAAGATACTGGGCATGCTCACAGGTGCTGTGGCCGGCCTCGCCACGATCACCCCTATGGCGGGATACGTAACCGTGCAGGTCTCAATGCTCACCGGCGTAATTGCGTCGATAGTGGCCTACCTGGCCGTATGGTACAAGAACAGGAAGGGATGGGATGACGCTCTGGATGTCTGGGGAGTCCATGGTGTTGGGGGTGTTACTGGCGTTATCCTTCTGGGGATATTTTCCACCCTTGCGGTGAATCCAGGGGGTGCCAATGGATTGCTGTATGGCAACGTGCACTTCTTCCTCGCAGAGCTGGCGGCGGTTACCATTACCATTATCTACACATTCCTCTTCACTTACGGCGCTCTCTGGCTAATAGACAGGATAACACCGGTGCGTGTGCCCCCGGAGGAAGAGGAGAAGGGATTGGACAAAGAGGAGATCGGTGAGGAGGCGTACCTCACCGATTAATCTCTGCCTCCTTACCTGAAATATTTTTTATTCATCATTCTATTTACCTCCGTGATTGAATGAAGGTACTGGCCGATGAAAATAGCATTGAAATTCGTTTCTCTCCCGCGCATACCCTGGTGCTGTACAGGAAGGCCAGGAAGATGAAGATTGGGCGGAGGGAGGTACCGTATTCCGAAGTGAAGGGCTTCTGGAAGAATTACAGGTTCAAGGGAAAAAAGAAGGTATTTTACGTCGTGCTCCTTACGGGGGAGTGGATGGAGAGGATCACCCCCGAGATGGATGAGTACGATGTGGACGAAGTCATAAAGTATCTCCGCCAGGAACTGGGGGATGATAAGTATGCGAGATGAGCTGCGGGACCTTGCCGACGTGTTTTACGCCGATATAGTGAAACCTTCCAGCGGAATAAACATAAACTGGATACGCAAGACCATGATGTCCCTGGGGATCCGAGATGAAAACATAGATAACCTCTACATCATAAACGCACCCCTGAGCAGGGAGGTGTGGTACTATGTCCTCATGAGAATGTACGAGGAGAAAAAACTGCATGAGTTCCTCAATCTAGTCCTCGATAAAATAGGTGGCGTGGACCTCGGGGCTTTGAAGGATAGGATAGAGGCGCTGGGCATATACTACCAGGACGGGCGTTTCTTCGAGAGGACGTTCAACATCGTTGTCCTCGTTTCTGGCAGGGGAACCAATCTCCAGGCACTAATAGACGCTGTGGAGAACGGCGAAATAAATGGGAAGATAGTGGCTGTGGTATCCAACAGGAAGAATGCCTATGCGCTTGAGAGGGCGAGGAAGCACGGTATAGATGCGATATATCTTCCGGCCAAGAAGGGTGAGAGCCGTGAGGACTACGACAGGCGTCTTGCGAAGATATTGGACGATAAGGAAGCGGATCTCATAGTTCTCGC
>WAOY01000149.1 GCA_015520985.1 DHVE2 group archaeon | reverse complement strand
TTATTAACCTGATTCCCCCCACGAAGCTCACCACCGTGGAAGCCACGCCGGGGAGCTCTCCGCAGTCTATGCGGTACCGCACCCTCAATTTCTCGGTGTCTTCTATCCTCCTGGGGGGCTTCTCCCCGGATATGTTCGCGCTGGTTAGGGTGATGGGCCCTATGAGCCGGGCCAGTTCCCGGGGTATCTCGTGGTCGGGGATCCTCACCCCCACCGTGTCCCCGGTGATATCCGGAATCATGCTCTCCAGTACAAGAGTGACCGCTCCCGGCAGAAAGGCCTCGGCCACTATGCGCGCCTCTTCCGTGAGAACTGCAATGGATTCCATCATGCGCAGGTCGTACACGCCCACGGGTATTTTCTTCCCCCTCTCCCTACCCTTGATCTCGTAGATCCTGTCGATGTCCCCGTACACGCTCATGGATAAGCCGTAGAGTGTGTCCGTGGGGATTACAACGGGCTCCCTCTTCGCATACTCCGCGATTCTCCTCACGGAGGCAACCTCGCAGGGGAGTATCATGCGGTCTGCATGGGCTCTGGATATTTTAGAATCTCGCCAGCACCACGGTGATGTTGTCCTTGCCCCCCTTCTCGTTGGCCCTCTTCACTATCTCACCCGCTATGTCGCTGAGGCGCGTTCTCTCCTTCATTATGCCCTCTATCTCCTCGTCGCTGAGCAGGTCGTGCACACCGTCACTGCACAGCATGAGGATGTCGCCCCTGCTGAAGGTGACGGCGTAGGTGTCGGGGTTCACGTGGTCCTTGGTGCCTATGGCCATGGTGATCACGTTCCTGTCGGGGTGGGTCATTGCCTCCTCCTCCGTGATCAGTCCGCGATCCAGGAGTTCCTGGACCACCGAGTGGTCCCTGGTTATCCTCCTCAGTTTTCCTTCACGGAAGAGGTAGGCCCTGCTGTCTCCTACGTTGAATATGTACCCCCTCGTCCCCTCTATGAGCGCCGCCACCAGGGTGGTCCCCATCTTCTTGTTCATCTCCTCAGATTTCTGGTGCACCTTCTTGTTCACGAACTCTATGATCTTCCTTATTCCCTCAACGTCCCCCGCCAGGTAGGTCAGGGGCGCCGCCGTGAGGCGCTCCACGGCCATTCCGCTTGCCACCTCTCCAGCGGCATGGCCGCCCATGCCGTCCGCCACGGCCAGGACGTAGAAGACCCTCTTCTTCCCGTTCTCGTATATCTCAACGCGGTTTATCAGGTACGCGTCTTCGTTGTTCTTCCTCTTCTGACCTATGTCGCTTATTCCGTAAGCCCTCATACTTCACACCTCAGCATTTCCTCAAGGATGCTCCACTCCTCCCTATCTGGATCGTAGATCTGTATGTCCGAGTCCAGGGGGACATCGGGCACGAGCCTGAAGTGCAGGCGCCTGTCGTCCACCCGGATCACCGCGTCTATGATCTCATCCGGTACCTCGTTCCTTATGAGGACCTTGTGCGCCACCAGGTTAAGTTTGTCCCCTCCCCTCTTGAACTTCACCTCGAAGCCCTTCTCCCTCAGGTAGTTGATGAAGGAGAAGTACTTCCTGGCAACATCAACTTCCCTGGCCACGAAGTCCCCGTACACGACGTTGCGGAATCCGAAGTCCACCTTGCCCACATCCTCCTTTTTGTAGTATATCCTGGTGCCGTGGTACAGTTCCGCGGTCTCGTTTGCCTTGAGTATCTTCTTTATCCCGTAGTAGAGCGCCACGCCGTCGCGGTAAGCCTTTATCTTTCTACCCCTTATCTCGGCCACACGGTTCTTGGTGGGATCCTTGAAGGGCAGGGGAACGGCGACCCCCTTCCTCGCCTTCTTGCCATTCTTTGGATCCGCGATGAAGCTCAGACCTGAATCGGCGTTGATCTGGAGGACCTTCCTGAACTTGATCCTGTAAACGCCCCTCCAGAGCACGTTTGTCCTTCTGAGCCACCTCTGCACGTCCTGGTACATCTCCATGGCGCTCTGGTACCTCTTGTCCATGTCCGGCGCTATGGCCTTGAGGATTATCCTCTTCACTTCCTCGGGCACGTTCTTAGGGAACGGCCTTATCTTGCCGCTCAGCACCTCGCTCTTTCGGTTGAAGGGGACCTGCTTCACTATGATCCTGTAGAATGTCGTTCCCACCTCGTAAACGTCGCTCCTCCTGTCGGGTATGCCGTACTTGTCAGGATCCCATAGCTCCGGGGGCGCATACGAGGGGGTGCCGATGAACGTGTACTTCTCGTCCTTAAGCTTGCGGAATATTCTGGCGGCAAGGCCCCAGTCCAGGAGCACTATGTCCCCGTACCTGTCCACGAGAATGTTGCTCGGCTTGAGATCAAGGTGGAGGTAGCCCTTCTCGTGGACTATGTGGAGGATCCTGAGAACCTCCAGCATCCGGCCCATTATCTCTCGTATGTGCGCATTTTTCAGATGATTGTCCAGGGTCTCCCCCTCTATGAACTCCACGGCGAACCAGGGCTCCTCCTCGTCAATCCCTATTACCCTGGCCACGCCGTCTATGTTGAGGTCGCTGATCTCCTTCCAGTACTTTGCCTCCTTGATGAATCGCAGTATCTTCAGCATCTCGTCTTCCACTGGCTTCTTTACTGCGACGTGTACCCCGTCCAGGTACCCTTCCCAGACCTCGCTCATCTTTGTTGTTGCCAGCTTTCTTTTCAACTGCAGCATGGCGGCATCACTGTATCTTCACGGTAATGAGGTACTTCCCGATGAGGATCTCGTCGTCGTCCTGCAGTTCGAGATACTCGCTCTCCTTGCCCCTGGACCACCCGGGCAGGTAATCGCCGCGCACTATCGTACCCTTCTCGCTGCCCAGGTCCTTTATCAGCCACTTGCCGCCCTCGCGGTGTATCTCAAGGTGCCTCTCCGAGATTTCATCTTCCAGATCCACGATGCCCAGGGGGATCGTCACCTTCCCGTCCTTGGTCTTCAGGTACACCACGTTGTTGTCCTTCCTCTTCCCTATGTACACGTCGTCGCTTATCTCTATCTCGTGGGGCCTGAGATTGCCGTCCACCCACTTGAGTATGCATGTCTTCGGAGGTTCCTCCTGGACCTCCTCTTGCACAGGCTCCTCAACGAGTTCACCGCTCTCGTCCTCCACTATTCCCCCTTCCTCCTCCACGATTTCCTCCCGTGGCTCCTCGAAAACCTCCTCGACTACCTCCTCCGCGGCCTTAGCACCCGCGGCGGCTGCTCCAACGGGCACGTCGAAGGATTTCTCTGCCTCCTCCTTTATCTCTTCGTACTCCTCCTCCGTGCTGGGCAGCCTCTCCTTCAGGTAGACGTTCGCCTGTATTGTGATTGTGTTGGCCAGCGTTATGATGTCGCCATCCCTCAGCTGAACCTCCTCGCTGGGGTACCTGTTGCCACCGGAGGGCTTCTTCCAGCCGGGCAGGAAGTTGCCGTTGAGGGCGGTTCCGTTTGTGCTTCCCAGGTCCCGGATGTACCACTTTCCATCGCGATTGAATATCTCCAGGTGCTTCCGGGATATCTTCTTGTCGTAGTCGAAGACCATCATGGGCGTGTACTTCTTCTTCCCCATCTTGTTGACCATGGTGAGCACGTCGCCCCTGCCGCGCCCGATGATGATGTCCTTGTCCACCTCTATCTCGTGTTCCTTCTTGTTGCTGTCTATCCACTTAAGGCGCAGGCCGTAGATCCCGGGCACATCTCCGCCCCTCGCACTCCTAGCCCTAGGGGAACGCACCATGGTCTCGTCCTCTTCCCTCTTCTTCCTGGCCGCGGCTCCCCCCACCGCGGCAGCGGTCACCGCTGCAGCGCTGATCTCCTTCTTTGGCGTTCTCTCCTCCTTCGGGGCCTCGGACACCCCTTCCTCCGGGGTTATGTCCTCCAGGACGACCTCCTCGGGCTGTATGCCCTCCACCTTCTCCGGAAGCTTTTCGGCGTAGATGTATATGATGGGCACGTCGGGATCGTACCTCTCGCTCTTGGCGTTGCTGAAGACCGCGTGTACCTTGTAGTTAAGGGCCTCGAGGGCCTTCTGCAGTTCGTACGGCGTGTAAGCCCGGTACTTGTTTTCCCTGTCGTACTCACCCGGGATTATTACGCGCTCCCAGAGTTTGCCCGATACGGGATCGAATTTCCATTCGCGGAGTATGTACTTCCCATTCTTCTCCTCCCAGTCCCTCCCCTCGGGGTGCCTCATGTACCAGTCGCGGTTCGGGACAGCGATGATCACCCTTGTACCCTCCTCCAGGAGGGACACCTTCATCTCGTCGAATTCCTTCACGAAAAGGGCGGCCTTGGCCTTGCCCTTTGCTATCTTGATACCGCTCACCTCAACGTTACCGTCAAAAATGACCTCCTCGTTCCCGAAGTACTTCTTAACCACCTTCTCTATGTCTGACATGTGCCACACCTCCGCGGGAAATTATTAAAAACCTATAAAAGAGTTGCGTTGTTTCCCTCACGGCGATGCATCGGCAAAACGTATATATATCCAGAAGACGATTAGAGGGCGATAGCATGGGTAAGGGTCTTGTTGATGCGCCCCTGAAGGATGTGATAATCGAGCTCCTCGGCAAGGACGGGATGTCCATAAACTCGCTCCACAAGCGCCTGGAGGGGAAGGGCATCAAGGTGCATCGCCTCTTCCTCACGGGCTACCTGATTGCCATGAAGGACATGGGCATCCTCAGGGAGAGGGACATAAGGCCTGCGAAGGTCTTCAGCGTTGCACCGGCTGAGAAGAAGGACATATACCAGCTCGTGGGCGAGAGGGCAAAGAGGATAAGCGAAGACGAAGCATCGGATATATGCCTGTACACCCTGCACAGGCTGTTCAACAGGCCCATATTCATGAGGGAACTCAACCGTGCAGGCGTCGGCGCTCCGAGGCACGGGCGCAAGGTGGTGGGCGAGGAGAGAAAGCGCGCACTTGAGCTCCTATCCAGCGCGGGGATCGCTGTTCCCAGGAACAACTCCGCCTTCGTGCCGGACGGGGATTACGAATCCGAGTTCATACAGATACTCGTGGAGCTCCTGGTGGACACCTATGGCATAAAGGGTCTTGTTAACAAGGCGGTGCAGCAGAAAAAGATAGACGAGGAGTGATTCACTTTATTATTCCGTAGCCTATCAGGCGCCACTTGTTCATTATTCTCCTGTTTATGGCGACCCTCTGCCCCTTCTCCACCACGGCGGGATACTTGAGGAATATGTCCGCCTCGTCGTCCCTGGCGCTCTTGACGATGCCCACCGTGGCCTGGGTGCCTATGTTGAGCATAAGCACCTCGTTGCTCCTTATCTTCTCCACCTTCCTCTCCTCTCTGGAGCCAACTACCCTCTCCAGGAGGTGGATGTCCATGGTTATGTCGTAAGTGACGGGGGGCAGAGTTCCGGGCTTTCCGGCCATTCTTCCGAGAAGGCCGTCGTTCTTGGTTATCGCGGGGTCAAGCTTGGTGCCTATTCCAACGAGCCCACCCGGCTTTATCTCGTCCCAGTACCTGCCGCCGGCCATCAGGGAGACTACCTCCGTGTATATTGGTTCGTACCCTATCTTGTTACCCTCTGGCACGTAGAACCCGGGGAGGATCTCGATCTCATCCCCGACCCTGAGCTTGCCCTGTATGAGCGAACCCCCGATAACACCGCCCACCAGGTCCTTGGGCCTTGTTCCCGGCTTGTTCACGTCGAAGCTCCTCGCTATGTACATCCTGGGAGGCTTTGTGGGGTCCAGCTTCGGGGTGGGTATGTGCTTCTCTATCGCCTCTATCAGGACATCTATGTTCGCATCGTGGTGGGCGCTGACGGGTATTATTGGTGCGTCCTCGGCCACGGTTCCCTTAACGAACTCCTTTATCTCCCTGTAGTTCTCCCTCGCCCGCTCATCGTCCACGATGTCAACCTTGTTCTGCACGATCACTATGTTCTTGACCCCAATTATGTCCAAGGCCATAAGGTGCTCCACGGTCTGGGGCTGGGGGCACTTCTGATTTGCAGCGATGACAAGGAGGGCTCCATTCATTATGGCGGCGCCGCTGAGCATAGTCGCCATCAGAGCCTCGTGGCCAGGAGCGTCAACGAAGGAAACCACGCGGAGTAACTCGCTCTCGCCGGGGCACTTCTTCGGGTTAGAAACGTAGCATTCCGGCTCGTCCAGATCTTTGCACCTGTAGAAGGCGGCGTCCGCGTACCCCAGCT
>WAOY01000148.1 GCA_015520985.1 DHVE2 group archaeon | reverse complement strand
TTATGCCCTGGTCGTAAACAACACCGTGGTCGGATTCAGAAACGCGGGGATCGAGATGTACGATTCCTCCCATGCGCGGCTCTGGAGCAACCGCATGTACCAGGACGGCGTGATGATTCTCGGCTACTCCGAGGAACACTACAATCACACCCTCCCCGTGAACAACACCGTGAATGACCTGCCCGTCTATTACTACCATGATGGTGACTTCAACAACGCATCCCTGGGCATCCCCGGGAAGGCAGGGGAGGTGATACTGGCCAGCGTCTCAAATGTGGTGGTGGAGGACATCAACGTCTCCCAGACATCCACGTCTTACGTGGTTGCGATGTCGCACAACGTGATCCTCAGAAATCTAATGGCCATGGATGACGGATGGTACGCCATTTATCTGGCATATTCGGACAACATCACCATGGAGAACTCAACGGTGTCGAGAAGCCTCTCTTCCGGGATATACTCATACCAGGTTTTGGATCTGCGTATGTACAACGTCACCTCAAGGGGATGCACCTCCGCCGGCATCTTCGCATATTACACCTACCGCTTTACCATGCGAGAAATAACCCTGGAGAACAACTATTACGGGCTCGGCATGTACAATTCCTACAGTTATAAGAACCAGTACACTGTCATAGAGAACTCCAGGTTTGAAAACAGCACAAATTACCTTACGAAGTTCCAGTACGTGCTCAACCTCGTGATAAACGGGTCCAGGATGGTAAACGGTTACTACGGAGTTAACCTGGCGGGATTCGATGACGGCGCCGTGATCACGAACAACACAATGCGAAACCTTAACTGGTACGGGGTCTACGGGTCACATTCCAACGATATGAGGGTGGAGAACAACACCATATTCTCGACTGGTCAGCAGGCCATATACCTTCAGTACCAGCGGAATGCCCGTGTGGCATACAATCGTATAAACGATACGTACGGCGTAAGGCTCCTGTCGGTCAATGATACTGCGATACTCAACAATACCATCAAAAACAGCAAAATGCGGGGGATAGAGGTGTACGGAGGATCCGCTCATCTGGGAACGAATGCTATCGTGGGGAATGTCATAGAGAACTCGCAGGATTACGGGATATACCTGAACGGCACCACGGGGAACAGGGTATACAACAACACGCTGCGGTACAACCGTGGATCCACAGATTCCTACGATGCCGGGCACGTGCAGGCATGGGACGACACACCGGGTAACTGGTGGAATTCGTCAGGCCTGCCCCATGGGTACGGCAACTTCTGGGCCGACTGGGCTTCGCCGGACAACGACGGCGATGGCATAGTTGACGAGAACTACACCATCGACGGTCCCGCAGGTGCGGTAGACGCTTATCCACTCGCCGATTCCCCCGCAGTACCTGAGTTCGGTCTTATATGGATAATTCCGCTTGCGCTCCTGGCCATCCTCCTGGCCAGGCGGTAGTTTTTCTTCAGTAAACTTAATCTACGGGTTGCGGATACTTACGAGGATGTACTCCCTGAAGAGGTACGACTTTGAATTGCCGGAGGAGCTAATAGCGCAGGAGCCCGTTGAGCCGAGAGATCACGCCAGGCTCATGGTTCTCCGTGATGGAATAGAGCACCGCCATTTCTACGATCTGCCGGAGTACATGGAGAAGGGCGACGTAATGATCCTGAACGATACTCGCGTCATGAAAGCCCGGCTTAAAGGGCGCAAGGAAACCGGTGGCAGGGTGGAGATTCTCATCCTGGAGAAACTGGGCGATAATTTTTACCGCTGCCTGGTGAAGGGCAAGAAGATCCGCGAGGGCACGAAACTCATCTTCGAGGACATCGTGGGAGAGGTGGTGAAAAAGAACGAGGGGATGTGCGACATAGAGTTCTCCGGGGATATAATGGAATTGGCGAAGGAGAGGGGAGAGATCCCCCTACCCCCATACATAAAGAACCCTCCCAGGGATGCCGAGGAGAAGTACCAGACGGTCTTCGCCAGGAGGGAGGGGGCCGTGGCGGCTCCAACTGCGGGCCTGCACTTCACCCCCGAGCTCATTGAGAGGATAAAAAATAAGGGCGTGAAAATAGGGTACATAACCCTGCATGTGAGCTACGGGACCTTCAAGCCCGTGAAGAGTGAAGACGTGAGGATGCACCGTGTGGACGAGGAGTACTACGTTGTGAGCGAAGAAGTGGCCAAGATGATAAACAACCGCTCCGGCCGATTGTTCGCTGTGGGGACCACCGTTATGCGTGCCCTGGAGAGCTCCTCGCGGAGAGGGGTAGTGCACCCGTCGCAGGGATACACAGATATCTTCATCTACCCCGGGTACGAGTTCCAGGCGGGCGTGGACGCTCTCATCACTAATTTCCACGTTCCCCGATCATCGCTGATTCTCCTCGTCACCGCCTTCGGAGGATACGAGCGAGTAATGAAGGCGTACAGAATTGCCATAGAGGAGAAGTACCGTTTCTTCAGTTTCGGCGACGCGATGCTCCTCTTCAGGTTGTAGCTTTATCAACTACAAAAAATTTTTAGTATAGGGAGGGATACTGC
>WAOY01000147.1 GCA_015520985.1 DHVE2 group archaeon | reverse complement strand
TCTTGAACGTTCCGCCCTTCGCCAGCATGTAAAAGCGGCGATAGGTGTGACGATCTATCTTCCCTGAATCGCGCAGATCCCTGAGGGTCCTCCTGATGGAGCGGATGTTCTTCATCCACCTGAGCTTGCGGGGGTACCTGGCGTACTTCTTGCCCTTGCGGGATCCGGGGCCCTTCCTGCGGCCCTTCTCCTTCTGGGCCTTGATGTAATTTGCCCTAACGCGAGATGTTCCCTTCTTCTGCTTCTTCTTGATGAGCCCCCTCTTTATGAGCATCCTGACGTCCTCTCTGGTGACGGCTTCCTTTATCTCATCCAGGGCGTTGGGATCCATCCACACGCGGTCCTCTCCGCACTTCAGTATGTCGGCGGCGATCCTTCTCTGGAACTTGACGTCCATCACTCCTCACCTCCCTTGGTGAGATGCGGGTTGAGAACCCTGATCCCTAGTTCCTCGGCCTTCTTCTCTATTGCTATTCTCTTCCTCATCCCGACCCTGCTCGCTATGCGTATGGCCTCCCTCTCCGGATTCACCCTGTCGAGCTCCGCAGGGTTGTGCACCAGCACCTCCCTGAACCCTGAGGGGTGCAGCCCGCGGACCTTACTCGGGCCACGGTACCCGGAATCCACCACAGGAGGTCTATATCCCTTGTGCTCCCTCATCTTGGAGTGCTTTCCCCGGGGCTTCCTCCACGAATCACCCAATCTCTTGTAGCGGAACCACTCCTGCCTCCTGAACTTAGGCCTCTTCCTGTTCATCTTGTTCCTCAGGCGCAGGAGGCGCTTCTCCTCATCGCTGAGTTTAGGCTTTATCTTGACCATTCATTTCACCCCTTCTTCACTATGTAAATACCGTCCTGGAACACGCGGGGATCGCGGTCTTTGATCCTCGTCGCCTTCTCAATATTCGCCGCCGTTTGTCCCGCATGCTCCTTGTTGACGCTCTTCACGATCACCATATCTCCCTTCACTTCAACCTTGGCATCGCCGAATATCTTCGCGTACCTCGGCGCTCTCTCGCCCAGGAAATTCTCTATGACCACCTTGTCCCCCTTCACGCTAACCTTCATGGGGAAGTGCGCGTACAGGATCTTGAGATGGTACTCGAAGCCCTCGGTAACGCCCTTGAACATGTTGTTCACATGCGCCTTCCATGTTCCTGCGAGGGCGTAGTCCTTCTTCTTGGGGAGTGCGCAGTATATCACGACCTTGTTGTCCTCTATCCTCATCTCAATGCGGTCGTGCATGAACTCCCTTGAGATCTCACCCTTGGGGCCCTTCACCCTGAGCACGTGATTCTCGTAACTTACCTGGACACCTTCGGGGATTTCGACTTCGTGCCTCACTTCAGGTGCAACTGGCATGTCCATCACCTCAGTACACGTACGCCAGGAGCTTGCCACCGATGCCCATCTTCTTGGCCTCGGTGTGGGTCATAACTCCTCGGTTCGTGGTGATTATCAGTATTCCGAAGTCCTGCGCGGGCAGGTAGCGGGACTCGAACTTCTCCATCTGGTCCCTCTTGACGGAGAACCTTGGCTTTATAGCTCCGCACTTGTTTATGGTGGGACTTAGTCTAACGCGGAACCTGCCGCCACGGCCGTCCTCAACGTACTCGAACTCTTCCACGTACCCGTGCTCTTCCATGATCTTAAGTATCCTCCCTATCAGCTTTGACGCAGGTCTGACTTCGATTTCCCTCCTTCCCGCCATGGCGGCGTTGTTTATCTTCGAAAGGGCATCGCTAAGCGGATCGTTCTGCATCTTTCATCACCTCACGAATACTTCCTGAATCCGAGCTCGTAGGCAACCTCGCGGAAGCACTGCCTACAGAGCCTCAACCCGTATCTCCTTATTATTCCTCTCTTCCTTCCACATCTCACGCAGCCTTCGCTTCTCCCGAACTTCTTCTTGGGCCTGAGCTTGACCCTGACCATCATTCCACCTCCAGGATGTTGAGATTGAACTTCTCCCTCATGAACTGCATGGCTTCCTCCCTGGTGACCCTGTGCCTCTTGGGTATCTTGGCCCTCTTAATCCTCCTCCTGGCAACACGGTATCCTGGGCGCTTGAACACCACGCTTATATCCATACCGAATATGCCAATCTCGGGGTCGTACTTCACACCCTCGAAATCCGTGTAATCCGTTATCCCGAAATTCAGATTACCCTGCGAGTCGAAGGAGTAGTTCGGAACCTTGTAGTCGCGAACCCACAGGGCGCGGCGGAGGAAGTCCTCGGCCTTTTTGCCCCGAAGCGTGACCTTCACGGCGATTGGCAACCCCTTGCGGATGTTGAAGTCCCTTATTGTCTTCTTCGCCTTGAGATGCACGGGCTTCTCGCCTGTCAGGATCTCAATCACCTTCTCCGCCTTCCTTAGTTTCTCTCCGCCCTCCCCGACGCCTATGTTGATCACAACCTTGTCAATCTCGATTCTGCGCATGGGGTTGTTCAACTTCTTTTCATTCATAGGGCGCTCACCTCAGGGATCAGCACTTCGGGCTTGCCCACGCCCACCACGAACACGTTCCTCTTGACCGTTTCGAATCCCTCTTCGAATACGACTATGTTGTCCGAGGGGCTTCTGGTTACCCGGTACTCCTTAATATGCGCAATCTGACCTCTGTGTGAGCCACCTATTATCATCGCAACGCTGCCCTCCTGCAGAGGATAGTGCTCCACTATCTCCTGGGTGGGGACCTTGATCTTGAGCACATCGCCCGTCTTGTACTTGTTCTCGTCCAGCAGTATATTCCTACCATCATGCAGGTTCAGCGCAATCTTCCCGCCCTTCACGGCGGTCTTATTCTCTATCCTCACCAACTTCCACTCCGCGTGGTCCTCGGGAATCTCAACAAGGCGGATCTTTCCGCGGACATCGTAGAGGGCGCGGTAGTGCTTATCGCCAACAGTTACCACATCCATGAAACCGACTGGGAACTTCAGGTCCGTGCGGACCTTACCGTCTATCTTCACGGATCGTGATGCCAGAATCTTCTTCGCCTCTCTGCGGTTGTCGGCAACGTGCAGCATGTCCCTGAGGACGATCAGCAGCGGCACAGAGCGGTCCGCCGGATGCGGCCCCGGCATGGTTTTGGGGGCAAATGGGTACTCCTTGCGCGGGATCTTCCATATCCTCGGCGCTGCCAGGCGCTTGAGATGCCTACTCATTCTCGCTCACCTCTTCTTCCTCCGTCTCGGATTCCTCCTCAGCCTGCTCCTCATCCGTTTCGGCTTCGGATTCTTCTTCGACCTCTTCCACTTCTTCCTCCTCGATCTCCTCCAATTCCTCTATTTTGCCCCTTCTCTCCTCCGCTATGCGGTATATCTTCTCCTTCCTCTTGGGGTCACTGAGGTCCAGCTTGATAATTTCCACATTGGACGGATCGAGCCAGAACTGCACGCTCTTGTTATCCGTCCTCCTTATCGTGACGCCTTCCACCGCTATTTTCATCTTCTTGAGATTCACCTCTACGACCTTCCCCTCGTGGCCCTTGAACTTGCCCCGCATAACCCGCACGATGTCACCCTTGCGAACCACGAGGTTCCTCATCCCGTATTTCTCATAAAGCGCGGTGCTGAGATGCGCCTTCATCATCTTCTGTCTCCTGTGCTTCGGCGCGTTGTAGCGCATCTTCCGCTGCTTCCTTGGCTGATATGACACCATCAACATCACCTCACACTATCGTGCTGGAGATCGCCGCGATTCTCGGCCACCTGTCAGCGGCTTCCCTGGCTACGGGGCCCTTTATCTCCGAGCCCTTGGTCTCGCCGGTCTTCGTCGTGATGACGCACGCGTTGTCCTCGAACTGAACCATGGTGCCGTCTGCCCTTCTGAACGGCATCTTCTGCCTTATGATGACCGCTGGGAACACCTTCTTCCTCATGTCAGGCGTGCCCTTCTTCACGCTCACTATGACCATATCACCCACTCCGGCGGTGGGATACTGCCTCGCAGTGGTGTGGATATTGAGCACCTGTATGATCTCGACGACCTTCGCTCCCGTGTTGTCCGCGCAAACCAACTGCGCGCCTGTCGGGAGACCACGGGTCTGCTTACCTGCTATGCCCTTCATCTTCTTCACCTCTTCTCGATCACCACGAAGCTCACGCTCTTGGCGAGGGGCCTGCACTCCATGAATCGCACCTTATCGCCCACCTTGGCGTCTATGCAAGGAGGGTTGTGAACGTGATACCTCCTCCTTCTCTTCTCGTACCTCTCGTACTTCTTATCGTAATGCAGGAATTCCCTCTCGACCACAACGGTCTTGTCCATCCTGTCGGATACCACGACGCCCTCAAGTATCTGCCCCCTGACCTTCAGGTGACCATGCCAGGGGCAGTGGGGATCGTCGCATTCCCTCTCCGGCGGCTTGGCATCCACGCCTATATCCCTTACCATTTCCTTCGCCTCCATATCAGCTTCTTGGTCCTTTCATGCGGTCTGTAAGCGATCCTATCGCCAATTATTATGCGAGTATCGCCATTCACATTAAACTTGAACTTCGCGCCCTTCTTCTGGAGCATCTTCCTCCCCCTTGGGGTCTCGAAGACGAGTGTGTTCTTCGTCTCGTCAATCACGACTCCCCAGATCCCGATCTGCAGGGGATTCGTTGAATCGACGACTTCGCATTCAAGTCCGATTAACTCGTGCAGCTCCAGATTCCGGGCGGACCTCATCATTCAGCACCTTCCTCGTTCATCACCGTCAGTATTCTCGCGATCTGCCTCTTCAGGCTCCTTATCTTACCGGGGCTCGGGGGAGCGCCGCCCATGGCGCTTATCCCCATCTCATGCATGAGTTCTTCGCGCAGTTCGCTGAGCTTCTGCCTGCGCTCCTCAGGACTCATTTCCCGTATCTGCTTCGCCTTCAGTTCCCTGGGCATTCTCCTTCACCTCTTCCTTCTTCTCTTCAACCTTTGCCTCCGCGGGCTCCTTCACTTCCTCCCTGGGCTCCTCCCCCTTCTCCTCAGCCCTTTCTTCGGGAGGCCCCAGGATGTTTATCTCGTCGGGGAGCTTTGCGTCCGGAGGCATGATTTTGACAGTGACACCTATAACGCCGGGCTTGGTCTTCGCTATCGCAAACCCTTTGCGAACGAGCTCAACGGGATGTCCATTGTACTTTATCGTGCCCTTGGTGAACTTCTCGGTCCTGGAGCGGTCACCCGTGAGCTTTCCGGATATTATGATCTGCGCACCCTTGGCGCCGTTCTCCATGATCCTTCTGAGTGTGGAGTGCCCGGCGCGCCTGAAGTGCCAGCCGCGCTCCAAAGCGGATGCTAATTTCTCCGCCATTATCTGCGCATTCAGGTAGGGGTTCTCGCTCTCCTTCACCTCGATCATCGGGTTCTCCACGTTGAACTTCTCCTGCAAAGCCTCGGTGAGTTCCTTTATCTTGGCGCCCTTCCTTCCTATCACAAGGCCCGGGCGCTCAACCTCGAGGATGATTCTCGTCCCCAAAGGTGTGCGCTGGATATCGAGGCCGCCGAATCCGGCACTGCGGACCTCCTTCATCACGAACTCCTTGATCAGGACACGCCTGAGATTCTCCTTAACAAAGACCCTCTCATCCATGCTCATTCCTCCTTCTCCTCTCTCTCCTCAAGGATCACCTCGATGTGAACGTGATCCCTTCTGATCTCGGTGGACCTTCCGTAAGCCCTGGGAGTGTACCTCTTGTACACCTGCCCCTTGTGGGCCGCGATGTGATAGATGTAGAGGTTATCCGTGTCGAGTTCCTTGTTCTCCGCGTTGGCCTCGGCATTCTCAAGCACCTTGAGTATATGCTTTGCCTCCTTCACAGGGTACCTGCCGGGGCCGATGCCTTTGCGGTGGGAAATGGAATCCAGGTAACGGAAGTAGGGCACCGCGCGGCGCTTGTGTATCACATCCTCCAGGAACTCCTTCGCGTCCTCCAGGCGCATGCCCTTCAGCGCTCGGCAAAGGTTCACAGAGTCCTTCAGGGAGATGGGTAGATTCCTCCCGAAGGCCTTCGCGTACTTATCGCCATCCACCTTGATGCTGTAAGGCATTCACACCACCTCACTTCAGCGGCACGAACTTGCTGCTGCGGGTTGCACCCACACCAGGTCCGCTGTGCTTGACCTCCTTCCTCGTGAGAGCAAACTCCCCGAGGTAATGTCCTATCATCTCTGGCTTGATCTCGAACTCCACGAACTCCTTACCGTTATACACCGCCACGCGCTTGCCGACGAACTGGGGCAGGATTATAAGGTCGCGGCGATGCGTCCTGACCGGCTTAGATCCGTCGGAATTCATTATCTTGCGCACCGCCTTCATCCTCTCTTCGTCCCATCCCCGCATCAGGGTTCTCCTTCCCCTCGCCGGGAGAAGCTTTGCGAATTCCTCCATGCTCATCTTCTGCAGTTCTTCGAGGGAGTAGCCGCGGTAGGAGAACTCCTTCATGCGGCCCATGGCCACCTTCTGCCTCTTCCTCCTCCTTCGCCTCGCGGCCTTTGCACTGGTGACAAGCTTCTTAGCCATCTAATTCACCTCTTCTTCTTTTTCTTCTTGGGAGATAATCTTCCAACCTTCCTGCCCGGAGGCGCATGCCTCGATACCGTGCTCGGCCTTCCAACGTGCTGGTGATTTCCACCACCGTGCGGGTGGTTCACCGCATTCATGGCGACTCCACGAACCTGCACATGCTTCCTGGCCTTGGACCTCCAGGCGTGATAGACCTTACCGGCCTTGAGCATGGGCTTCTCCTTGCGCCCGCCACCGGCAACCATGCCCACGATGGCGCGGCAATTGGGATCGAAGAGCTTGAACTCCCCTGAAGGCATCTGGACAGTGACCTTCTCTCCGTGCGTCACTATCTGAGCATAGGAACCTCCGCTCCTAACGAACTTGCCGCCGTCACCGTAATTTCTCTCGATGTTGTATATGGGCACGCCGTCGGGTATCTCACCGAGGGGCAGTATGTTTCCCTGGACGACCTTCGCGTTGGGACCTATTTCTATCTCCTGGCCCTCGTACATGCCAAGATGCGCGATCATCAGGAATTTCTCCCCGTTATCGAGAACTACCTCCGCAAGTGGCGCGGTGTGCCCGGGGTCGTGGAATATGCGCTTAACGTAGCCCTTCCCGGATTCAACGCGGGGTATCCTCGGGCGTCCGGCATAGCGGTGGCTCGGCGCCCTGTACCTCGGAGACCCGCGACCTCGGCGCTGTGGGATTATCCTCTTACCCATTATCACCACCTCAGAATATACCAAGGCGCATGCCGAGTTCCTCGGCACTGTACTCCTTCTTCAACTTCACGATCGCCTTCTTCCCGTACTTAGAAATCACGATGTTCACCTTGTCCACCTTAACTCCGAATAGATTCTCCACAGCGTGCTTGACCTGCGTCTTCGTGGCGTTCTTGGCAACGATGAACGTGAGCTTGTTCTCCTTCTCAATCATCAGCAGAGTTTTCTCCGTGACGTACGGCTTGAGTATGACCTCATTCGGGTGGAATGTCATTCGCTCCACCTCCTTATCTCCTCTATGGCGCCTTCGGTGAATATGGCGAGGCGTCCGGCATGCGTTCCAGGAGCCAGAATCTCCGCATTCAGTTCAGAAGGAGTTACTATATCAACGCCGGGCAGGTTGCCGAAGCCCTTCTTAACATTGTCCTTACTCTTCACC
>WAOY01000146.1 GCA_015520985.1 DHVE2 group archaeon | reverse complement strand
TACCACGTCCGCGCGAAGGTGCTTTGAACCCATGGCGATGTACGCTCCCCCGTAAGCCTTGCGCATTATCACAGTTAATTTCGGCACGGTAGCCTCGCTGTACGCGTAGAGCAACTTCGCGCCATGCCTTATTATCCCTCCGTGCTCCTGGGCCACTCCGGGCATGTAGCCTGGAACGTCCACCAGCGTTACGATGGGAATGTTGAACGCATCGCAGAACCGAACGAACCTCGCCGCCTTGTCACTCGCGTCAATGTCAAGGACTCCAGCGTAAACGGCGGGCTGATTGGCAACTATGCCAACAGTTTTCCCGTTCAACCGCGCAAAGCCGACCACGATGTTCCTGGCGAAGAGCGGGTGTATTTCGAAGAATGAGCCCTTATCGAAGACCCTTTCGATCACCTCGTGGACATCGTAGGACTTCTTCGGATCATCCGGGATTATTTTGTCCAGCTCGTAGTCCATCCTGTCCGGCGGATCCCCCGTCGGGATCTCCGGCGGATCCTCCATGTTATTCTGGGGTATGTATTCCAGGAGTTTTCTCACAAGGAGCAACGCCTCCTCGTCGTTCCTCGCTATGAGGTGCGCGTTTCCACTCCTCTCGTTATGCACCCTTGCCCCTCCGAGACCTTCAAAATCAATCTCCTCTCCCGTAACCGCCTTTATAACCTGAGGCCCCGTGATGAACATGTGCGCCGTCTTGTCCACCATTATCACGAAGTCCATGATCGCCGGTGAGTAAACGGCCCCTCCTGCACTGGGTCCCATTATCACGGCGATCTGCGGTATTACCCCGCTCGCTATGGTGTTGCGGAAGAAGATTTCGCCGTAGCCCTTGAGGGAGTCCACACCCTCCTGGATCCTCGCGCCCCCAGAATCGTTGAGCCCGATTATAGGAGCTCCGTTCTTCATCGCCAGGTCCATTATGTGCGCAATCTTCTCCGCGTGCATCTCCCCCAAAGAACCTCCGAGCACGGTGAAATCCTGGGCGTACACGAACACCAGGCGGCCGTTGATCGTCCCGTATCCCGTTACCACTCCATCTCCCGGAAACCTCTTCTTGTCCATTCCGAACTCGGTGGCGCGGGACTCTGCGAACATGCCTATCTCAACGAAGGTGCCCTCATCGAGCAACTTCTCTATCCTCTCCCTCGCGGTCAGCTTGCCCTTTTCGTGCTGCTTCTTTATCCTCTCTTCCCCGCCGCCTTCCATTGCCTTCTTCCGCTTTTCATCGAGCATGGGCTCACCTCTTCATATCACCGTGGGGGCCCTGTATTCCCCAAAGATGTCCTTAAGAGCCCTCACGATTTCGCCCAGCGTTGCCTGGGCCTTGACGGCGGAGTAAATGAATGGTACTATATTGTTTTTATTGTCCTCCTCCTTCTCCGCTACCTTCCTTATCGCATCCAGCGCCTCTTCCACCTTCCTCGCATCCCTCATCTCCCTTATTCTCCTGAGCCGCTCTATCTGCCTCTTCGCCACATCCTCCCTGATCTTCATTATCTCTATGCGTATCTCCTCGTCCATGGTGAATTTGTTAACCCCCACTACGATGTCCTCCCCGTTCTCTATCCGCATCTGCTTTCTGTACGCTGAATCAGCGATCTCCTTCTGCACGTAGCCCGATTCGATGGCCCTGCTCATCCCGCCCATCCCCTCTATTTTATCGAGATACTTCCACACCTCCTCCTCGATGGTGTCTGTGAGCCACTCGACGTAGTAGCTTCCCCCCAGGGGGTCTATCGTGTCCGCCACGCCGCTCTCGTAGGCGATGATCTGCTGGGTTCTCAACGCAATCCTTGCGCTCTTCTCCGTGGGCAGGGCGAGGGCCTCATCGTAGGAATTCGTATGCAGACTCTGTGTCCCTCCTAGAACTGCGGCCAGGGCTTGAATTGTGACCCGTATTATGTTGTTCAGGGGCTGCTGCGCCGTCAGAGTTGAACCTCCTGTCTGCGTGTGGAACCTTAGCATCCACGATTTTTTGTTCTTTGCGCCGAACTTATCCCGCATGACCTTGGCCCATACCCTGCGGGCTGCCCTGAACTTCGCTATCTCCTCGAAGAAGTTGTTGTGCGACGCGAAGAAGAAGGAGAGGCGTGGGGCGAAGTTGTCCACCGCAACACCTCTTTTCGTGACCCACTTCACGTACTCGATTCCATCCGCTATTGTGAAGGCAACCTCCTGTACCGCGGTGCTTCCCGCCTCGCGTATGTGGTATCCTGATATGCTTATGGGGTTCCACTTGGGCATGTTCTCGGCGCAGTATATTATGGTATCAGCCACCAGGCGCATGGACGGCTGCGGGGGGAATATGTACGTTCCCCTGGCGATGTACTCCTTCAGTATGTCGTTCTGTATGGTGCCCCTGAGGACCTTCGCCGCGATCCCCCTCTCTTCTGCCACGATCTGATACATGGTGAGCAGAATTGCGGCGGTGGAATTGATGGTCATGGAAGTGCTTATCTTATCCAGGGGGATATCGCGGAACAGGATGCGCATGTCCTCGATGGTGTCCACCGCAACGCCCACCTTGCCCACCTCGCCAAGCGCCATAGGATCGTCGGAGTCGTACCCGATCTGAGTGGGCAGATCGAATGCGACGCTCAACCCCATCTGGCCCTGCGAAAGCAGGAACTTGTACCTCTCATTCGTTTCCTCCGCTGTGCCGAACCCCGCGTACTGGCGCATGGTCCACAGGCGGCCCCGGTACATGGTGGGATACACTCCCCTGGTGAAGGGGAACTCGCCGGGAAAGCCGAGTTTTTCCAAATAATCCCAGTCATCCAGGTGGAGGGGCGTGTAC
>WAOY01000145.1 GCA_015520985.1 DHVE2 group archaeon | reverse complement strand
TGAGGGAACTCTGCGCGCAATCTCGCATGGATTCGCCGCGACTCCCACGCTAGAGGAGGTCATGGGATGGATGCGCGGATCGGAATAATAGGCGCGGGGCCTGCAGGGGTCAGCGCGGCGGTGCAGTTGAAGAGGTACGGGTTCGAGCCCGTAATATTTGAGAAGGGCAAGGTCGGTGGCCTTGTTAGGAACGCATACCGCGTGGACAACTCCATGCTCTTTCCCCGCGGTATAAAGGGCATGGAGATTGCGAACGTGCTGCGGGAATACCTCAATATATACGGTATAACACCCGTGCATGCGGAGGTCGTGGAGGTCAGGTACAATGCGGGCACATTTCGTCTCACCACCCCCAAAGGTGATTACGAATTCGATTACCTCATCGTAGCCACGGGTACGAGACCAAAGACCCTCCCGTACCCCTGCGTGAGGTACCACGTCGC
Source organism: DHVE2 group archaeon (assembly GCA_015520985.1). Classification (GTDB taxonomy): domain Archaea; phylum Thermoplasmatota; class Thermoplasmata; order Thermoplasmatales; family Aciduliprofundaceae; genus JAADDK01. Next base: position 6,208 of record WAOY01000145.1, on the reverse strand, counting down.
CGATATCGAGGGATATTTCGGGAGGGTGCTCATAATCGGTGGCGGTGACATAGCGCTGGACTACTCCCTCACCCTGTCTGAGAGGGCCCGGGAGGTTATCATTCTGCACCGCAGCGACTTGAAGGCGATACGAACCCTTCAGGAGGAGGTGCTCTCAAGGGAGAACATACACCTTGTTCGGGGAGAAGCCAGGGACGTTTACTGTGAATCTGGGAGGGTTAAGGTGGTGAGCACCTCTGGCGTATTCGAGGTGGACGCGCTATTCGCCGCAATAGGGAGGGTTCCAAACGTTGATATAGTTGAAGGGATTGAGAGCGAGAGGATGTTCATCATTGGCGATGCGAAAAATGGAATATACCGCCAGAGTTCACTCGCAATAGCGGATGGAATAAAAGCAGCCATGGCGATCTGGAGGTGGGAAATGTATGGAAATCCTTAGCGCGGTTGGCGACGATGCGGTGGCGAAGGTTTACATAGGACGCACCTCCCGCGGGAACATAGTGGAATTCGTGGAGTCCATTCCCACGGGAAACATACGGGAGAAGTGGGTTCTGATAGTGTCATCTCTTAACGGTTGCCCCGTGGGGTGCATGATGTGCGACGCCGGTTTTTTCTACATGGGAAAGCTCAGATACGATGAAATAATGGAGCAGATAGAGTATCCCCTTATGAGGAGATTCGGAGGTGCCCCGGATACAAAGAAGTTCAAGATACAGTTCGCCAGGATGGGCGAGCCCAGCTTCAACCCTGAGGTTCTCGACGTAATCCGTGATCTTGGAGACAGGTACGAGAACTTCTTTCCCTCGCTATCCACAGTGGCGCCGATAGGCGTTGATTCCTTCTTCCAGAGGCTGCTGAAAATAAAGAAGGAGAAGTATCCAGACAGGTTCCAGCTGCAGTTCTCCATACACTCAACGAACCAGGAGCAGAGGAACAGGATAATCCCGATACACAAGTGGGATTTCTCAAGGATCGCCGATTACGGTATGAGATTCTACGACGAGGGGGGCCTGAAGATAACCCTTAACTTCGCCCTCGCCAGGGAAAACGAAGCGGACGCGAAGGTCATCCAGAAATACTTCCCGTCGGAGTACTTCCTGATAAAGATTACCCCTCTAAATCCCACGGTGAGCGCGCAGAGGAACGGGCTAAGCAACGACGTGGACGAATCCGCAGGTATGCCTGTGAAGCACAGGGAGTTCGTGGAGGAGCTGAGGAGCAGGGGGTACGACGTCATCATATCCATAGGTGATACCCGCGAAAATTTAATAGGATCAAACTGCGGCCAGTACATACTGAGGTTCCTCAGAGAGAGGCCGGAGCTGATGAACGCCTACACCTTCGCAAGGGAAATAAAAGAAATTTCAGTACTGGAAGGGCACCCCCATCTCCGCGGCAACTCTCCTTAAATTCTCTATCCTTTTCTCCGTGCTGGGATGGGTGGAGAAGAGCCTCGCGATTATCCCGGAGCGGAATGGGTTCACTATGAACATGTGCGCCGAAGCCGGGTTTCCCTTCTCCAGGGGATGACGCATGACTCCGTGCTCCAGTTTCATCAAAGCGCTTGCCAGGGCGCCGGGGTTCCCGGATAACCTCGCTCCTCCTTCATCCGCCAGGTACTCCCGTGACCTGCTTATGGCCATCTGAATGAGAAGCGCTGCAATGGGCGCGAGGATGGAGAGGAGGAGAAGGGGTATCGCTATGAGCCAGGAATTTCTATCTCGATCGCTCATCATTATGAGCGCGGCCCACCTTAACGCGTAAGCGAAGTACATTATAGCCCCTGCAATCGCAGCGGCTATCGTGCCGATTAGTATGTCACGGTTCTTTATGTGCGTGATCTCGTGACCGAGCACAGCGCGGAGCTCTTCGCGGTTGAGCAATCGAAGAATTCCGTCCGTGACAACCACCACCGCATGCTCCGGATTCCTGCCCGTGGCAAAGGCGTTGGGTGTGGGTATAGGTGCAATCGCAACTCTCGGCTTCGGAATTCCCGCCCTCCTCGCCAGATCTTCTACCATCTCATGCAGCCACGGGGCCTCGTTCTCGTTCAGAATTCTTGCGTGGTACCTCCTGAGCGCGAGGGTATCACTGAAAAAGTACACCGCGAAATTGATTACGAGGGCGACGGCGAACATCACCCCTGCGAGATAAATCCCGCCGAAGAGATAGCCGAGGAACATCAGGAAGGCGGTCAGGATAAAAAGCAGGAGAAAGGTGCGCACCCAGAGCCCGAGGGCCAAGGTGCATCACCCGGAAAAATTGGGGAGAATTTACATTCCGGGCATTCCGCCCATACCACCCATGCCGCCGGGCATGCCGCCCTCTGCGCCGGGACCTCCCTTGGAACCCTTGTCGGTTCCCTTCGCTGCGATCACGTCGTCTATGCGCAGTATCATGGTCGCTACCTCTGTCGCACTCTCCAGCGCCTGCTTCTTCACGCGGAGGGGCTCGATGACCTTCTTCTCCACCATGTCAGCAATGGTTCCTTCGAAGACGTCCACGCCGGCGTGCTTGTTGCCCTTCTGGTGCTCCGCCTTGAGTTTCATCATTATGTCGATGGCATCCAAACCGGCGTTCTCTGCGAGGGTGCGCGGAATGATCTCAAGGGCGTCGGCGAATTTCTCTATGGCGAGTTGCTCCCTGCCACCGACACTGGGCGCGTACTCGCGGAGCCTCATTGCGAGTTCGATCTCCGTCGCGCCTCCACCGGGCACGGCGACGCCGTCCTCCAGGGCAACGCCCACTACCTTCAGGGCGTCGTGCAGGGCGCGCTCCACCTCATCAACCACATGCTCGGTGCCACCACGGATCAGTATGCTCACGCTCTTGGGGTTCTTGCAGCCCATCACGAAGGTCATGTGGTCCTCGCCGATCTTGCGCTCCTCCACGACCTTCGCATATCCGAGGTCCTCCGGGCTGAGGTCGTCCAGGTTGGTTATTATCTTTCCGCCGGTGGCCTTGGCCAGTTTTTCCATATCACTCTTCTTCACGCGGCGCACCGCGTAGATTCCGTACTTTGCCATGTAGTGCTGCGCCAGGTCGTCTATGGCTTTCTGGCAGAATACCACATTCGCGCCGACTTCCTTGACCTTCTCCACCATCTTCCTTATCTCCTCGGACTCCTGGTCCAGGAAGGCCTGGATGTCCTCGGGCCTGTTGATCTGTATCTTGGCGCTTATCTCCGTCTTCTTCACCTCGAATCCCGTGTTGATCAGGGCGATCTTCGCGTTCTCAACGCGCTTGGGCATGCGCGGGTGCACCTTCTCCTTGTCAAGGATAATGCCATCTATCAGCTCGGTGTCCCTTATGCCACCGCCCTGCTTCTTCTCAACCTTGATATTGTCAACGTCCACCACCGTCTTGCCGTTAACCTCCTCGGCGACTGCCCTAACCGCCTTAACGGCTATATCCGCGAGGTACTCCTTGGAGTCGCCCACGTTCTTGCCGGTCATAGCAGTCATTGCTATTTCCTTCAGTATCTCGTCGTTGTCCACCTTTATGCCGAGCTCGGGGAGAATCTCCAGGGCCTTCGCGGCGGCCAGGCGATAGCCATTCGTTATCACGGTTGGATGCACATTCTGATCGAGCAGTTCCTCCGCCATCTTGAGCAGTTCGCCCGAGAGTACGACGGCGCTCGTGGTACCATCGCCGACTTCGGTGTCCTGGCTCTTGGCGACCTCCACCATCATCTTCGCAGCGGGATGAGCCACGTCAATTTCCTTGAGTATGGTGGCACCGTCATTGGTGATGACGATATCACCCAGGGAATCAACGAGCATCTTGTCCATGCCCTTGGGCCCCAGGGTGGTGCGAACTGCATCCGCTATGGCCTTTGCGACTTCGATATTCCTCTTCTGCGCTATCCTTCCGGTCTCTCTCTCCGTTCCCTCCTTGAGAACGAGTATTGGAACCTGTCCTCCCATCATCTTTATCACCTCGGGAGGTGTAAGTTAGTTCTTCTATATAAAGATATCGCCAGTTGGGCGCGGCAACACAAAGGATATATTGCGCATTCACATGGCTCTCAGATGAGGAACTTGATGCACACCGTGCTGGTAATCGCCCTGGGCGGGGCCATCGGCGCCGTGCTGCGTTACTGGGTATCCGGCCTCGCTTACAGGGCATTCGGCTCCACTTTCCCATAGGGAACACTGACGGTCAACGCCCTGGGATCGTTTACGATAGGGCTTCTGTGGAGCCTTGCGGAATGGAATTCTCTCACCCCCGGATGGAAGACCTTCCTCTTCATAGGGATGCTGGGATCCTTCACCACATTCTCCACCTTCAGCCTCGAAACCCTCGCCCTGCTGCAGGACCGCGAGATGGTGCAGGCGGGGTTGAACGTCCTTCTCAATGTGTCCCTCGGGGTGTTCCTTGCATGGCTGGGATTTGCGATAGGAGAGTACCTTGGCGTATTTGCTGGAGGGAGGTGATGGAATGAAACTTTCAGAAGATGCCGTTCTGCTCCGGGTGTTCGTAGGAGAAAGCGATACTTACCGGGGTAAACCCCTATATGAAGCTATTGTCATGAAGGCGCGGGAACTGAACCTCGCAGGGGCCACTGTTATGAGGGGAATAATGGGGTTCGGAGCCGACAGCAGGATACACTCTGCCAAGATACTGCGCCTCTCTGAGGATCTACCGGTCGTGGTGAAGATAGTGGACACGGAGGAGAATATACGGAAGATTCTACCTTTCCTGGACGAGGTGGTTGACGAGGGTCTGGTCACCCTGGAGAAGGTGCGGGCAATACTCTATCGGCATAGTGGGAAGAGATGATTATCGGTCTGAAAACCCCCTCAACTTTTGCAGAAAGTTTTTAAGGCCCTATGCCTTCTTTGGGCCGTGGGAAACACGGAATTCCTCATGGGCAGGTTCCGGGAATATTACAGGAACGCCGAACTCTCTCTTCCCCCTCGCTTTACCCGGCGGGAATACGGTTTCCTCTTCTTTAACAGGAAGTACTTTTTGAGGCACCTGGCCTTCAGGAACAAACTCGAGATCAAAAAATTCCTGATAGAGAATGTGCCACGGCATGCCTATTACTCCACCGCGTATTACAAGGAGCCCTCCAACAAGAGCATGGAGGGTAAGGGGTGGCTTGGTGCAGATCTGATATTCGATCTGGACGCGGATCATATACCTGAGACGGAGGGGATGAGCTACAGGGAAATGCTTGGGGTAGTTAAAAGGGAGGCCCAGAGGCTGGTGGATGATTTCCTTTTGAACGACTTCGGATTCGATGAGGGAGACCTGACCATCGCCTTCTCGGGCGGGCGAGGTTTCCACATATACGTTAGAAACCGCGATGTTTACACGCTGAAGAGCGATGAGAGGCGCGAAATTGTGAGCTATATAACCGGCGAGGGTATGGACATCTTGGACTTCATTGACGTGGTGCAGGAGAGATCGAAGAGGGGTGGAAAGGTCAGATACAGGTACCTCCTTTATCCACCTGACTACGGCGGATGGTATGGCAGGGTCACACGTGGCATTCTCGAAAATACAAGGTATCTGCGGCATCTATATCACACCTACGGCGAAGAGGCCCTCCTCCGGGAGATAAACTCGGTGATCAAAAACAAAAAGTTTGCAAACCTGCTTGTCAGGGATCTTCTCAAAGAGACGCAGGACAATACTAAGAAAATCGATATTATATCCCAGGGGCAACGGTCTGAAAACCTCCAGATCTTTGAGGTACTCTCAGACAAGGCTAAGGATTATTACCTTCAATACCTTAAAAACAAATTGGTCATTAAAGGCGAAGCTGATGAACCGGTAACTACAGACATTCATAGATTGATTAGATTAATAGGAACATTGCATGGAAAAACTGGATTCCTTGTAAAGCAATTAACCTATGATGAGTTTAAAGAATTCAACCCAGCAAATCCCAGACATCTACTTGAATATGTGGTACCGGATGTTTTCAGGGAAGGTGAGAGCAGGGTTATAACGCATTCAAGGGTCGAGTTGCCCTTCGACATCGCAGAGGTAGATGGGGAGGAATGCGTTCCGGATTACGCTGCGGTGTTCCTTGTGGCTAGGGGACTCGGCGATTTCATATCCCGTTGCTGATTTTTTGTTTATAAAATAAACAATATTACGTTTTATTATTTACTAAATTTCGCAAAAGTCGATGAAACAATCGGGAAAAAGTATTTATGCAGGTTCTAATTTTCGGGCATTATGGGAAATATAAGGC
>WAOY01000144.1 GCA_015520985.1 DHVE2 group archaeon | reverse complement strand
GGATCATAGTAACATCAGACGACGACTTCGAAACCGACAAATTCCCAGTTTTGAAAAAACCTTTTCGAATCAGTTCCTTTTCATCCATCCTGAAGAAACTCTGATTTTCAGAAGTGATAACGATACGAAAAATAATTATGCCGATGAAGCATATAATCACAAATAACAGATATTATGAATCCAGAACAGGGTAGGGGAAACGTCGGTATTCCGGAAGAGTGGGCACGTATCCTTGACAATTTAGATGATGCCATATTTATAGAGGATTCCAAAGCCAGGATAATCTTCGCCAACAGTTCCGTCGAGAAACTATACGGTTACAGCCGTGATGAATTGATGAAGGAGGGGCTGAAGCTCATAGTCCCTCCCAGGGAAATGAGAAAAATTCCCGCGCTTGTTGAAGAACTGCTTGAAAAGGGCGAGTTGGTATTCGAGACATTCAATATACTCCGCGGGGGAAGTTACATTCCAGTGAGGATATACGCAAGAAAATTAGAACACGGCAACACCCCCCTCTTCCTGCTCAAGATAACGGATCTAACCGAGAGGAAAAAGAAGTTAGCCATAATCAAGATGGCCGCTGAACTGAGCACCGAGGCCATGATGATCACGGACACCGATGGAAGAATCGTGTGGATCAACCGGGCAGCCGAGGAGATCTTTGGATACACCGGTCAGGAACTCGTGGGAAAGAAGTTTTACGAACACATAACATTGGAGATGGGAAAATACAGAAGAATGGTGGAGATGGCCCAGAGGGGAGAGGTGGAGCTGGGTAAAAAGACCGAGGCCATCGTTAAGTTGAGAAGAAAGGACGGAAGTACCTTCACCGCCGAAGTCTCCCACACCCTGATAAAGATCAACGAGAAGGTATACGCCATCAGCGTTATCAGGGATATCTCCAGAAGGATGGAGTACGAGCAAAGGCTCATGGAAGAAAAGAGAAAATTCAGGGAAATCCTGGACGAGATGCTTAACATGGTTCTCATAATTCAGGACGGGAAGATAGCGTACATAAACAAGACTGTTGAAGAGGTTACGGGGTGGAGGAGGGAGGAGGTTCTCGGTGAGCCCTTCCAGGTGTTCGTGGCGCCTGAGATGAGGGCCCTCGCAACTGAAAATTACCTGAGGAGAATGGCCGGATTGCCCGTGCCCTCTGAATACGTTCTGCAGCTGATGACAAGAAAGGGGAAGCGACTGTGGGGCTACATCAAGGCCCGGGTCGTGGATTACGAGGGGAAGAAGTCTGACCTGGTGAGCGTGGTAGATATAACGCCTCTGAAGAGAAAGGAGGAAAAGATATTCTCCATCAACGAGGCCGTGAGGAAACTCATGCTCTCCAGGAGCAAAGAAGACATATACGGGATAGTCCTTAAAACCCTGGAAACCACGTTCAGCTTCGATGGCGCGGAGATCTTTGAGAGGGATGGGGATGAGGTTAATAAAATCTCGGGGTACGGAAGGTACCCAAATGAAGGTAGACATGAAGAATTGAAAAATGCCTTTTCCTTCGCACTAAAATACGGAGAATCGCGATACCTGATTGGTGTGCCTGAATCCATGCATAAAAAAGGAGCAAAGGAAATTTCGGAGTACATAACACCCATATCCTCAGGGAAAACAACGTATGGATTCCTTCTCGTGTGGAAAGATGGTTTCGATTCCATATCACTGGACGACAGAATTCTTATGGACATCTTGGCTTCGCACCTGGCCCTCCGTCTCGAACTGCACCGGGACAGGGAGCGCATAAGGAGGGCAAAGGAGACGCAGGAACTGATGCTGAGAATTATAGGCCACGACCTCAAAACACCCCTTGCAGTGATATCCGGGTACGCGGACCTCCTGAGGGAGGAATGCAGGGAGGAGTACCTCGATGATATAAAGTCCGCCGTGGACTCCATGCTGGAGACCATAAACAAGGCCAAGATGCTATCCAGCATAGACATACACAGCGAGGAGGCCATGGAAAGTGTGAATCTCAAGGGCATAGGGGTTAAGGTGACGGATATCATAAAGAAGAGGTACCCAGGCGCGAGGGTGAAGATCAGAGGGGATGCGAGGGTTAACGGGCATCCCCTCCTGCTGGAGGAACTTATGATGAACCTGCTGGACAACGCCTTCAAGCACGGGGCGACAGAAGTCTCGGTAAAATTGAGTGAAAAGAAGGAAGGAGCGGTGATTAGGATCGCGGACAACGGACCCGGCATCGGAGGGAATATGAAGGACAGGATATTCGAGCCCTTCGTCAAGTACGGGAAAACCGGGGGCACGGGCCTCGGCCTCGCCATAGTCAAGAAGATAGTGGACGTGCATCGAGGAAACATAAAGGTTGAGGACAACGAGCCGAGAGGAAGCGTTTTTGTAATAGAACTGCCTAAGGCCTGACCATGGGAAAACCCGTTTACCTCGGGAGAATAAAGTTCTCCTGGTGCGATGAGTGCAACGTGCCCCTGGCCGGTGACAGATGCTCAAGGTGCGGCTCAGCCGGAAGGAGGGTGAAAATAACGCCACCGGGGGAGGTCAAGATAGGCTTTGAGGGGGACATAGGCATCCTGAACGATGCCCTGGAGAGGCAGTTCGGGTGCAGGCTGGACAGGGATATCATTCTCTTCAACCGGGTTCCGCACAGGGACAGAATGGATGAGGTCATAGTGGACGGCGAGGTGATCGGATCTCTGAGGTACGATCCTGAATCCGGGAGGTTCGTCTTCGTCCTCAGGATGATGGGCGCCTATCTCCTGGGGGACTGCGCCAGCAGGGGGTTCGTGATCGCCGATGACGGCGCGGTGAATCCGGTGCTGTCGGGAAAGAACCTCATGGTGCCCGGGGTGCTCGACGCCTCCGAGGGCATAGAGAGAGGGGACGAGGTAATGGTGAAGGATCGCCAGGGGCGCGTATTCGCCGTGGGTATCGCAAAGATGAGCACCGAGGAGATGAGGAGCCTCAGCAGGGGTGTGGCGGTCAAGATCAGGCACAGCGGGTACGGAGAGTTCCCTAAGAGAAGGAGATCAGGGCTTGATGAGGTGATAGAGGCGAACAGGGAGCACCTGGAGAGAATTGAGAAGGAGGCGATAGATTTCATAAGGAAGGTCCACGGGGAAAATGATCTCGCGATGGCGGTGTCCTTCAGCGGGGGAAAGGACTCCCTCGCCACGCTTCTCCTGGCCCTGGAATCCGGGCTGGATTTCAGAACTTTCTTTCTGGATACAGGCATAGAACTCCCTGAAACGCTGGAATACGTCAGGGAAGTTGGGAAGAAGTACGGCTTGGAAATCGACTGGATAGAAGCAGGGGATGCGTTCTGGAAAAGTCTGGAGATCTTCGGGCCCCCCGCCAGGGACTACCGCTGGTGCTGCAAGGTCACGAAACTGGGACCGACGACCAGGTACATACTGGAGAACTATCCCCAGGGGTTGTTGACCCTGGTGGGGCAACGCAGGTACGAGAGCGAGGGCAGGATGAAAAAGGGAAGGGTGTGGAAGAACGAGTGGGTTCCGAACCAGCTGTCCGCAAGTCCTATACAGAACTGGAGTTCGCTCGAGGTGTGGCTCTACATACTGTGGAAGGGCGCCCCTGTTAACCCTTGGTACAGGAGGGGGCTGACGAGGATAGGCTGCTACCTCTGCCCATCCTCCGACCTTGCTGACTTCGAAATAGAGAGGAGGTACTTCCGCGGTATAGATGAGTGGCAGAACTACCTCAGGGACTTCGCCAGGGGACGGGGTATAGACGAGTCCTGGGCGGACAGCGCCTGGAGGTGGAGGCATCCCCCGCGATGGGCAGGGCAGTGGAAGGTTAGGAGAGAATACCCGGAGATCACCTTTGAGGGGGGCGAGTGGAAAAGGGTCATCGTGGATACGGAGGATCATGAGAGGATCAGGAACATGCTCTTCGCCCTCCCGGAGGGTTCGTGGAGAATCGCGCCTTCGGGGCAAATAGAGGTCCGCGAGGATTTCCAGGGAGAGGCCCTGAGCCTAATTAAAAGGGCGGTCGGATGCGTAGGGTGCGGGGTGTGCCTTGCCAGGTGCCCCACCGACGCACTGTACCTTGACGGAGAGAACAGGATAAGGATAAGGGAGGAAGCGTGCATCCACTGCCTGGACTGCCTGGGCAGGTGCCCGGCGGAGGACTTCTAATCGTCAATCTCCTCGTATATCTTTTTCTTGAGGTAGTCCAGGCCCGAGCTCTTGGGGATGTAAAGGGATGCCCCCGCCCTGAGCGCCTCCTCCTTCACCTCGTCGTGGTCTATCCCGCTGATCACTATTATCTTGGCATCCCTGTCCCTGGACTTTATGTTTTTGATTACGTCTATGCCGTTCACGTCGGGCAATATGAGGTCCATCACCACCAGCTTGGGGCGTATCCTAACGTACATGTCCACTGCCTCCTTGCCGCTCCTGGCCCACCCGATGTCCACGTCCTTCATCGCCCTCTTGAGGAGGTTGTAGAAGAGCTCCGAGTCCTCAACAAGGAGCATCCTCTTCATGCTATCACCCTCTTGACAACCTCCGGGTACCTGTTGTACTCGAGGCTGAGGTGGTACAGGCGGCTCCAGGGCTTGATCCCGTACATGAGGATATCTCCCGCGATGTTGTGGAACTTCACGTAGATCTCCGATATGCTGGAGCAGAACCTCTTGATCTCCCTGTCGGTGATGTTGCCTGCTATGAGCATTATTCCGCCCTTTTCCCGCACGATGTCCTTTATGCGGTACAGGACCTGCATTATCTCGCGCGGGGAGAGGTAACTGTATAGGCGGTCGTAACCAACGATTACCAGGGGAGGCATCTCCGAAGCTTCCTCGGGCATCTCCTCGGCCACGGCGTTTATTATCTCCATGGGCTTTGAGAGGTTCACCTTCTTGGATATCTCCTCGTACACCTCGCTGCCGTACAGGTAACGGATGTTGTTGTAGTGCTTTTCCAGTCCAAACAGGTAGACGTAGTACTTGAGTTCCCCGATGTCGAGATCGTTGGAGGGGATTATTATGGCCCTTCCCCCAGAGGAGATGTGATTCGCGACGAAACCCATCAGGGGAACGAGCTTGTAGCTCTTGGGTATGTACTCACCGTAGTCGAAAACCACCACGTTCCCGCGCTTCACGGTGAAGACATCGTGGAAGTATGTGCATCCCAGGGTGCCGTTGCCATCCTCCCGGGAGAAGCCTATCACCTTCGGTGGGTGTGCCAGTTCCCTGGATACCAGGTGCGAGAACCGGGATCCCTGGAGCGTGTAGAAGTACCTGTTCTTGGTTATCTCCTCGCCCCTTAGCTTCTCCAGAAGCATCCAGCGGTATATCCTGCCGTCCTCCACCTTCCTGTACATTGTAACGAGCCCATCGGCCAGGTAGGTGAGCTCGTCGTCCTCCTCGCCCTCCTTGACTATCACAAACTTAACGCCCAGATCGGCGAATCTAAGGAGTTTCAGGAAGAGGGAACTGGAATCGTAGAGCTCTGACCTCTCCCTCTCCTCCATGGCCTTTACGTTAAGCTCGTTTATTATAGAGTGCCAGCTGTCCACGATTATACCCTCTATCTCCCCATCTTCGTAAAGGTTGAGTACGTGCCTCAGGGCCTCCGGGATGAGATAAAACATGTTTCCGAACTTCTCAGTATCGCGGAAATCGTATGCCTCATCCACACCGAACATCATTCTCCGCATATCCCCGGTGACCCACGGGTGGGTCTTGAGGATCTCCCTTATGCTCTTGCTTGTGCCCACGTACGCCAGGTTGTAGCGGGACATGAGCTCAAGGGACAGCGTGGTCTTACCCGTTCCTGGCCTGCCCCTTATTAGGAGAACCACCCCCTCCCTCCGCAGGAACCTGTCCATCTCATCGGGAATGCACATGTATTCAAAAATTGTGAATGGCAATATAAATCTTTCGTCGTCAAAATCTCACTTTTTCGTTGGAATCTCCGTTAACTCGTTGTTGAGCACCGCCCGCTGGGATAGGTCGAAGGAGTCCATGTTGAAGGAGAGGAGGAGCACGCCATGGTGCGCGCTTATGGCGTCCTTGGCTGCCTGGAGGAATTTAACGACCGATTTGAAGTTCGTGTTTATGACCAGGGAATCTATGCCGTCTATGAGAATCACAGCCCTGCCCTCCCCCTTGATGAATTCCTTAATCCTGGCCATGAGCTTGGAGAGGTCGGATGGAGGGATGCAGTTACCGCACGATTCACTGCTGAGCCAGTAAAAACTCAGGTTGTCGTACTTTCCGTATATGTCCAGGTTCTCGGGGTTGGTCCGGGTGATGCACAGCCCGCGGTAATTACGATGCTCCAGGATCTGCCCCAGGATCCGGTAAGCGAGGGAGGGCCTTGGTTCATTCACGTAGTAGGCTCCCCCGGCCTTGATGAGGTAATCCCCCTTCACCTTTTTCTTCCGCTTCCGGGAGTATTTCCTGACTATTTTCTCCACCTCGCCCCTGAGGTCATCGCTCTTGAGCGCCTTTTTCAGATCCCGTATGATATCGGCCAGAGAATCAGAACAATCCATACCGAATAATCACCGAAGAGGTATAAAAAGATAGCGACGGGTCAGTGAGAAACTATCCTGAACCCGCGCTCGTCCACGAGCAGAGGATAGTAGTCTGTGCTGTGCTTCACTCCGCGCATCTTCACGACGGAGATGTACCTTCCGAGGGTTCGTCCAACGCGTTCCATGGAGAGGTGTATGATGCCGTCGGCCAGGAAACCCTCGACGTCGTAACTGCCGAACTTCATGGAGTTGTACGTGGTTTCGGATATTATGAAGGAAGTCGCGCCCAGGTCGCGCATTGTCTCGAAGAGGAAGAACAGCTGGTTCCTGGGGTTCTCCATCTCCGCTATCGCGTAAAGAGCCTGCAGGGAGTCCAGTATGAGGATGTCAATCTTCTTCTCCTTGGCGTACTCCCGAATCGGTGTCTCTATGGCCTTGACCCAGTCCACCTTCTCATAGGTCCCAGATTCCTTGACCATCTTCCTCACTAGGCCCCAGTCGAACACGTTGAACTCTGTGCCCTTGGGGAGCTTCTCGATGTCCATGTTGAGGCTCACCATCTGCTTGAGCAGGCTCTCCCTGCTCTGCTCCAGAGAAACGTAAACCACGTTACCCTTCTTGTTGTTCTGGAGGTACCTATAAGCCATATAGAATGTGAGCGTCGATTTCATGCTACCGGTCGGACCGGAGACTAGCACTATGTGTCCCTTGGGTATCCCTCTCTCTATCTTCTCGTCCAGACCGTCCACGTAGGTTTTCAGGTATTCGTAACCCATCATTTTCATCACCCTGCGTATTCCTTATTCAGCAGATTCACCATATCCTCGTATATCTCATCCGCTATCTTCCTGCCCGCAAACCTCTCCAAGGACTCCCTTATCTCCTTGAAGAGGAGTATGTATTCATCTTTACTTAAAGGTTTTCCCGCCAGACCTAGCCGCTTCTTGTGCAGTTCCACTATGGTGCTACTGAGACCATCAATGAGTTTCTCAAGTTTCTTTTTGAGTTCAATCTCTATCATTGTGTCCAGGTCCATTATGAGATGTAATGTCATTCGAGGATATAAAATTTTGCCATTTTCACGTATTCCTTCGCGTGTTTCCCGGGTGATTTTATCGTCTGATAATCACATGTAATTCTTTAAATAAGCAACGGGGCAATTGTTCAACCATGAGGCGAATATACCGGGAGAAGGAAGAGGGAGACATAGGTATCGCCACGCTCATCCTGTTCATAGCGATAATAATCGTCGCGGCGATAGCGTCTTCCCTCATAATATACGTGGGAATAACCCTAAGGGAGCAGGGGGAGAAGGTAGCATCCGACGCCACGTCCCAGATAACGAGTTCCCTGAGAATACTCAACATCCTGGGGGACAGGGACGTGGACGGGAAGGACCCGACTATCGTGGCTGTGAAGGCACCCATACAGAGGGACACGGATCCGCCCAGCGGAGGAATAGTGGAGAACGTGACGGTGGCATCAACCAACCCCTTGGGGGTGAAAATAACCTGGAACTCAGCCATGGACACGGGAACCGGGATGGGAAAAGAGGTAATATATCGCATAGAGGGAGATTACGCCACCCTGAAATACGTGCTCGGGGACATGAACTACGTGAAGATAGTGGGTGACGTGATCGCGGTTCTCACCGACAACTTCACCGCGGATAGGAGCTACATAGACTACACGGTGGAACCGGGAAAGACGTATGGGTACGCGATAATCGGGTACGACCGCTCCGGCAACGCGGCGCTTTACGGGGCTCTGAACCAGACTGTGACCGTGCCCACGGGCACCAGGGACACCAGTCCCCCAACTGGGAGCATAGACAGCATAAAGAGCGCGGGGTACGGCGTGCTCATTTCGTGGAGCGCTTCGGATTCAGGGAGCGGAATAAAGGAGCAGAGGATATACAGGTCAACGGGGCCGATAACATCATCCAATGTGGAAAATGCGACCCTCATAGCGGTCCTGAACGGCTCCGCCAGGAGTTACATGGACTACCCCCCCGACAACGGTACGTGGTACTACGCTGTCGTTGGCGAAGATTACGCGGGCAACAACGCAACATACAGTGCGAGCACGGACCACATAACCGTGGAGATGGTGGACAACGAGAGGCCTTCTGGGATACGCGGTCTGCACGGGGTGGCCGCGCAGTATTCTATCCACCTGGAGTGGACGGCCGCGCGGGATTCGAAGAGCGGAATAAAGGGCTACTACATATACAGGAGCAAAGATTATCTATCCCTCACAACGCCCGAGATATTCAACCGCAAACCGTACGCCTTCGTCCGCTCAACTGAGTTCGATGACTACTCCTACGTGCCCTACCAGCAGTACTACTACGCTGTGATCTCCGTGGACAACGCCAGCAACACCTGCGAGCTCATCTATCCCCAGAGCTCAATACAGGTGCTGGAGATAAAGCTCGCCCTGGGCCCGGGATCAAAGCCCGTGGACTTCAACACAGTGATAGTTGAACTCACCGATGGAAAAATAGACGTGTCGCTGAAGCTCAATTCAAGCGGGTTCGGCGTAAATGCCAGCGACGACGTGCACTACGGGATGGAGGTCATAAACGATCCCTCTGGAGAGTTCATGCAGAGCTACATACTTGACGAGGGGGCCGTGGTGAAGATGTACATCAACGCCAGGCGTGTGGGCCTAACGCTCACCCCGCAGACAACGGTGCAGATGAAGATAATCCCCGGCGGGGGGATACCCATATACAAGGAGATCCGCATCCCGGCAATAATGTTAAATAGGTACGTTCCGATATACTGAGGTGTGAGCATGCTCAGGAAAAGGAAGAGGGAAGTGGAGAAAAGGGAACTCCTGAAGAAGGCCTATGCCCTCGGATTTGAGGTCGGGTACTACAGGCACTACGAAGCAGTTGGCTGGGTGCGCAGGGAGAGGGAGAAGATAGAGAGTCTTGCATCAAGGTATGGAATAGAGGATGAAGTTCGCAGGGCCTACGAGAGGGGAAAGGCGGACGGTGAGAGGAAGAAGAGCACGGACCTGTTAGAGGAGAAGGAGGTACATGG
>WAOY01000143.1 GCA_015520985.1 DHVE2 group archaeon | reverse complement strand
CGTTGCTGAGGCCCGGAAGATTTGACCGGCTCCTCTTCATCCCGCCGCCGGACGAGGAGGGGAGGAAGAAGATCCTGGAGGTGCACACCCGCAAGATGCCCCTGAAGAACGTTGACCTGGGGGAGATTGCGAGGAGGACCAGGGGATACACAGGCGCAGATCTGGAGAATCTCTGCAGGGAAGCGGGAATGGCAGCGATCCGCGACGATTCGGAATTCGTGACGATGAAGCACTTCGAGGAAGCATTAAATATCGTGAAGCCATCGCTGGACGAGGAAACTATAAAATACTACGAAAGTATTGGGTTAGAATTGAGCAAGAGCCTCCGCAAGAAGAAGGAGGAGCTGAACTACTACTCGTGAGGTGAGGCAGGATGAAGAAGTTCGTTACCGAATTGAGAGGTAAAACCGCCATGACGGACGATGGCGTGATTCTCGGGACCATAGACAATTTCGTGATAGACACGGACACTGGAGAAATAAAGCACGTGCTCGTGATCCCCGCGGAAGACCTGGAGACCAGGGAGTTCCAGAAAGACGCCCAGGGCAGATTGATTCTTCCGTTCGAGAGCATGCGTTCCGTGCGCGACGTCGTGGTGATGAAACTAAAAAGGTAATCACCTGTACCTGAGAAGCGCCGCTATGCCACCGAAGGCGGTGGCGAATATTTTTCCCTCTTCGCTTTCATCCGATATCAATTCGACCTTGGATCCGCTCTGCTCCGCCAGGTCGTAGTATTCTTCGATGAGGTCCTTCTTCTCCACGACCTCCATCGGAATTCCGCATTCCTCGCATGTCTTTTCGGGTATCTCGCCCTTTACGGTCTCCTCAACCTCCTTACCGCACTGGGGACAGCGCCACTTCACACGATATCTCCGCAAACCGTCGGATATGAGAAGGATGTCCACGGCGCCCCTCTCCAGGGCTTCACGAACCTCCTTTTCCCCGTAGACCGCTAGGCCGCCGTCGGGCCTCTTTATCTCCCTGAAGAACCTGTTCAGGAGTTTCCTCTCCTTGTACACCTCGAGTTCCTGCAGAGTACGCGACGCCTTGTTCACCAGCTCGTGCAACCCGTACTCATCAGTGTATCCGGTGTCGAAGAGGTCTATTATCTTCTTCTTCAGCTCGTGGTGCAGGTAATCGCCCTTCACGAAGAACTCCTTGGTGCTTCCCGGGCCACCCACGAGGATACCCTTTATCGGTTCGTTGAGGAATACTTCGTTCGCTTTGTCTCCCACCCGCTTGAAGAACTCGTGCACCGCCTGCTCTATAAGTCGCTCGAACCTCCGCGACGATTGCCCGCCCTGGTGGTGCTTGCTGGGAACCATGCTCTCCAGGTGCTTCACGGGTATCACGCGGGTTCCTTTGAGAAGGCCTATGGTGGCCTCCTTCCTGTCTATCACGATAAGACCGTACACGTCCTTATCGCCCAGCATCGCTTTGAGGGGATCGAGGAAGAAGCGCGAATCGCAGCGGTATATGAATGATTGCACCGGTTCCGGGGGTTCAAGAACGTAGGATACCATCTCGGTCTGGTCCCCCCTCTTCAACACATGGCCGACGAAGACCACGAGGCCGTTGGGAGGGGGCATCTTGAAGTACTTGAGGCGGGACATTATGCTCTCTATGGCGCTCATAACGTTCTTGCGCGTTGTCTTGCTCTTTATGTTGGCGGAGGTGCCGTACTCATCCCTGAGGTACGCTATAACATCGGATATGGGCCTCTTCGGAGGAATATACACCGAAATGAGCTCGGTACCCCGGCCCTGGAGCTTCTCCAGCTCCTCGAGCATGCGCCTGAACTCGTATCTCTTGCGAGCGTCGTCCATCTCTCACACCGACGGGGAATTTGTTTTATTAAATAAAACTTAGCCCCACGGAGCAGGTTTCGGAAAGGGTTAAATAAGTCCCGATGTATTAAGAGGCGATAGTGATGGAACTGAAGAGGAAGGTGGTGCTTCTAGGCGACACGGCCGTGGGTAAAACCTCGCTGGTGAGGAGATTCGTTTTCGACCAGTTCAGCGACAGGTACATACAGACCATAGGGACCAAGGTGAGCAAGAAGACGGTGGAGGTGGAGTACGAGGGAGAGAAGCACAGCATCACCCTGGTCATATGGGACGTGCTTGGCCAGCAGGGGTACACCAACGTGCAGAGGGCAGCGTTTAAAGGGAGCGACGGAGCGCTCTTCGTTTGCGACCTCACCAGGAGGGATACACTGTACAGCATACTGCACTACTGGCTCCCGACGCTGGAATCCGTGGCCGGTGTTCCGGGTGTACTTCTCGCAAACAAGAGTGACCTGGAGTGGGAGATAGAGAAGGGAGAACTGGAGGAGATAAGCCGCATAACCGGGATGCCCTACCTGATAACCAGCGCCAAGACAGGGGAGAACGTGGAGAACGCGTTCGTGGAACTCGCCAAACTCATGCTTATGTTCAAGCCCGTGCGCTCGGTGGAGGAGGAGAGAAGGGAGGTGAAGAGCACAAAGGACGTCCTGGACTACATAATGACGGACTTCTGCCGTGCCTACGGGAACTGGAACGACGCCATGGCGATACTCGAGGCCAACATGCGCGCCATGGGTATGGACATGAGGAACCCCACCATGGAGCAGCTCAGGATGCTCATAGAGAAACTCTACCGCATCGAACTGTACCACCTTGGACAGGACCAGGCCCAGAGGAACGAGATAAAGAGGCTCGGGGTCCTCAACAGGCTGGAGGAAAATGGGGACTCATAACTTCTGTATCCTCTCCTTGCACAGCCTGCTCCAAAGCCGTATGCCCTTTTCCGAGTATATCTCCAGCGCCCTGAGGAAGTTCTCCCTCGCCTTGGCCCTCTCCCCCCTCTTCGCCCAGAGCACCCCGAACTCGTAATGGGTTCTCGCCACGTCCAGGGGGCTCTCAACCAGGGAGAAGTGCCTGAGCGCCTTGGTCATTTCTATTATCGCCTTCCTGTACTGCCCCCTCTCCCTGTAAATCATCCCCAGGGTCCTGCGGGAGCGCATCTCGCAGTCCCTATCGCCCATAGCGGTGCATATATTCAGCGCTTCCAGGGCGTTCTGGAGCCCCTCCGCCACCAGGGATCCCGAGGTCTCCAGTTCCGCCAGGAACAGCAGGCCCTCCACCTGGCCGTGCCTGTCGCCGGTATCGTACATCATCTTCAAAGCTTTGCGGGAGATCTTGAGGGCGTAATCGGCGTCCCCCCTGAGGTGATACACCCGCGCCGTGTTGAGCAGGGCATGCGCCGAGATCCTCCTGTCCCCAATCTCCCTGCTTATCTTAAGCGCCTCGGCGAATTTTTTGAGGGCCTCGTCCAGCTCGTCCATGAGCAGGAGGATGCTCCCGATGTTGTTGAGCACCGAAGCCACTGAGCCCCGTTGATTTATCTTCTCTGCCATCTCCAGGCTGCGGTTGTAATACTCCAGGGCGATGTCCATGTCGCCCCTTAGGTGGTGCACGTACCCGATCTTGTTTAACAGGGTGGCGATCCCGGATTTGTATCCAACCTTCCTCATAGTGGAGAGGCTGGACTGGTAAATCTTCAGCGCCATCTCCAGGTCCCTGCGGGACAGGTACATGTCCCCCATGTCCGCCAGGACCTCGGCCACCTCCTTCAAATCCCCGGCCTCCTTGACCATCTCCAGGGCCTTGCGGTAGTACCTGTTAGCCTTGTCGTAGTTCCCCTGGAGGAGGTGAACGTTCCCGACGCCGCGCAGGACCTGCGCCAGGATGAGCCTGTACTCCCTGTCCCTCCTCTTCACCCCCGTGAGAACTTTCAGCGCCTTCCTGTAGAGCTCCAGGGCCTCCTCGTAGTCACCGCGGGTGAACTTGATGTTTGCCATCACCATGTGTATCCTTCCAACCTCGCTCTGGGCGTTTCTCGGGACGTCGCCAAGGGCCTCGCCGAGGATCCTCAGGGCTTCATCGTAATTCCCCCTCTTTGCCTCCACCTCCGCCATTTTCCTCATTATGCGGATCCTGACCGCCTTGCTCCTGGTGCTGTTCAGGGCCTCGCTGTACTTCTCAAGGGCCCCGGCGTAGTCGCCGGTGTAGACCAGAACGTCGCCCATGTTCTCCAGTATGCGCATCCTCGTCCTCTTGTCCTCCGCCAGCTCCAGGGCACGGGAGAAGAACTCCAGCGCCTCGTGGTTGGCGTAATTCTTCTTCGCCCCCTCGCCGAGATCCACGAGGAAGCCCACGGCCCTCCTGTCCCGGGCCTCGTAGTAATGGTGCGCCAGGAGATTGGCGACCTTGGAGGGATCGTCGTGATTCAGCTCGTATATGATGTCGCCGATTATCTTGTGATACCTGCGCCTCAGGTCCTCCAGCAGCTCGCTGTATATGACCTCCCGGATTATGGAGTGCTCGAACCGGTACTTCCCCTCGGAGACGTATATCAGCTTGTGCTTCCTGTATATGTTGTTGAGCATCTTGAGGATCTTGAGCTCGTCCATCATGGTGACCAGAGACAGGAGGGTGACGTCGAACTCCTCCCCTATCACCGACGCCACGTCCAGTATCTCCCGCTCCTCGTCGCTGAGCCTCTCAAGACGCCTCTTTATGAGCTCGTAGGCCTTCTGGGGGATCAGTACCTTCTCGGCCCCCTCGCTTAGAACCCATTTCTTACCCTCCTTGTGGATGAGCTTCTCCGAGAGGAGGAGCTTGATGGTCTCGATGACGAAGAGGGGGTTGCCCCCGCTTTCCCTGTACACGCGTTCCCCGAGCTCCACACTGAAATCACCGAGGATCCTGCTTATCAGTATGAATGTGTCCTCCTTCTTCAGCCTGGTGAGACCTATGACCCTGAGGAGGCCGTCACCGGCAAGGTTGTTAAGCGTAACTTCCAGGGGATGAAGCTTGCCCCCAGTTGGTATTATATCCTCGGGACGATACGTCCCGATTACGAGTATCCTGTCCTCCCGGATGTTCCTGGAGAGGTAGTAGAGGAAGTTCAGGGATGTCTTGTCGGCCCACTGCAGGTCATCGATGAAAACGATCAGCGGGGACTTCTCCGAGAGGCGCTTGAGGCCCATAAGGATGTTGTCAAAGGTGTTCTCCTGCACTATCTTGGGCTCGCCTGCCAGGTAGCGGCCGTCGTACTTCTGGGACGTGATGAACCAGGCGATATCTTTCTCCACCTCCTTCGCCATGCTCATATCGCCGTGCCACTCCCCTATGCGCTCCTCCATCTCCCCAAGGATCCTCTTCATGTCCTCTATCAGGAACTCGTTGGGCTCCCCCTTGATGACGGTGGCCAGCGAGAGATTACCAGAGGTCTGAATCAGTATGTTGTAATCGCCGTAGCTCAGGGAGTTAAGCGTTGCGTTCTCCTCGGAGCCCATTATCTTAAGGGAATCCTTGACGAAGGCCTCTATGGCCGTGAGCATCCCGACGAATATGTCCGGATCGAGGTTTGTCTCCTGGCGCTCCGCCTTCGCTATCACAAGCCCGGAGGAATCTATGAGGTACGCGGAAAGCACGTAGGGCGGGGGCTTGTTCGCAAGGAGATAATCCAATTGTGCGCGCTTCAAAGCGCTCTTGAATGGGAACATGGGCTCCAGGTTCTCAGGCAGGCACTGGCCGCGGATAATCCTGAACCCCATGTCCTCCGCCTGGACAATGAGTTCCTCAACTATCCTCGTTTTACCGATCCCCGCCTCCCCGGAGACGAAGACGGTCTTCCCCTTCCCGGAACTGGCGTCCTCCAGGTAAGAGCGGAGCTTCGCTAACTCCTCTTTACGATCGACCAACTCGATGTTCTTGAAATTGACCTCCGCCACATGCGAAGATATGCACCCATGTAATAAAATCTTTCCCGAGGCCCCGGGCGGTGAAGTATAATATAAGGCGATGCGATTATCCCGCATGCGCTATCGCAACCTCGTGATCTCAGGGCTCTTATGGGCTTCGGTCGCGTACAACATGGGCGTGGTCACCTTCACCACGAAGAATATCATCGCGAGTTTCAACGTGGACAAAACCTGTC
>WAOY01000142.1 GCA_015520985.1 DHVE2 group archaeon | reverse complement strand
ATCGCCTCAATCAAGGTAGCCCAGAGCACGCAGGCGCTCCTTGACCCTTTCTTCGTCCTCCTTGCTGAACGCCTC
The DNA here is from genome assembly GCA_015520985.1 of DHVE2 group archaeon. GTDB lineage: Archaea > Thermoplasmatota > Thermoplasmata > Thermoplasmatales > Aciduliprofundaceae > JAADDK01. Next base: position 2,912 of record WAOY01000142.1, on the reverse strand, counting down.
CTCGCTCTCGTCGTCCTCCGCTATGATCTCCCTGAGAACGTAGGTGACGTAGCTGCTCACGCTCGTGAACCCGGTGCCCTTTATCCTCTCTTCGATCTTCTTGAAAAGGGGCGTGGGTATAGATACGGTGGTGTATTTCTTTTCCTCATCGCTCATCTGCTTCACCTCTTAATTATATTTAATTAAGGGAAGAGGGCAAGGTATAAAACGGTTGCGATTCACAGATTTATTCCCCACGCCTTCAATTCCTTCCTCCTTACATGCCTCCAGTTCCTGGCACCCACAGGATCCCTGTTGTGCCACTCCCCGAATGTATTCACCAGCGCGGAAGATATCGCGGTGTTCCTCAGCCTCGTGTATCCGCCCAGCAGCAGGTCGCAGGCGTACTCGTAATGCCCGAGCCTGGAGTATGCGTATCCCAGGAAAACATAGACGTTGTAGTTGCTGGGCATCTCCTGGAGAAGGGGATATAGGAGGTCCGCGGCTTCCTGGGGCCTCCCCAGGTAGAGGGCCGCGACGCCCTTGTAGTACCTCCCCATCTTGCTCTCAGGATCCCTGGAAAGTATCCTCTCAGCGAATTCGTACATGTTTTCGTAATCCCCATTGTTCATCGCAAGTTGCAGGGCGTAGCCGAGTAGCTGTTCGTCCTTCGTCTCCCCCTGCTTTTCAAGGTAACTCCGTATGAAATTATAGAGGCCGGATTGCATATCCCTCCGGTACCTCCCATAGTTCATGGCGTAGTCCCTGTACCTCTCCGCATTTCCGAGGTAAATCTGGTCTGGACTGCGGGAAATGGAGTAGTACCGTGATTCATAGTAAGCAGCGGTGGCTATGAGGTAATTGGCCCACGCTATGATGGTCTCCGGTGGTGTACCGAGTTCAATGGCCTTTAAAAAAGCCAGGGCAGATTCGTTGAGGTTGCCCAGGTGAAGATCCGCCGCGGCCTTTCCGAGCCATGCCACGTTGTTGCGCAGGTTGTTGGATATCGCCTCTTCAAATTTTCGCTTCGCGTCCTCATAGTTCCCGGATCGGAGGGATATCAGGGCAAGTTCGGTCTCACCGCGCTCCTTCTGGGAAACGTCCCCAACGTACACAACCTTCTTCTCGTCCTCCTCTATGTAAACGACAGTGCCACAGTAGTCGCACATAATAATCCTATCCGATGGTGACTTGGGCACCAGATTAGCTCCGCAATTTGGACACTTCAGCTGCTTGAGCCGCATATCCACCCCCTCGTAAGGACCCGGAAAAGGAGAGACGATCACTTGAGTGCTGCCGATTCCCTGAGGGTCTCGAACCTCTTTTTGAGTCTGCGAAGAGCGTAGTCCAGCGTGTCCTTGGCGCTCAGACTGCCATCGGTCTCGAACTGGAATATGAACCAGGAGTCGTCCTCCTTTATCTCGGGGTTATCGAAGGACAGTATCTTGGCGAGGGCCTTGCATTCGATATCGTCGGTGAAAACGATCCTGTCCTTGTCCTCGTAGATGACGCTGTTGGGACATTCCTCCTTCACCTCTTCCCAGTACTCGCTGTCCTCCTTGTTCACAGCAATTTCACGATGGTACTTGTATGCCACACCGCTCGTCACTTGCCACTTGGCGTGCTCCCTGGCCGTTCCAAGGATGGCCTCCGCCTCAAGCAGAATCGCCTGGTTCTTCTTGAGCTTCACGATGGGGATCAGGGGATCCACGGGCTTGAACCTCTCGTCCCCGATAGGTATCAGATCCCCGGAATAAACGGTGTCCTCCCCGTGCTTGTTTAGTGTGTACGTCACGGTACACAGGGGGCAGCCCTCATCCGGCGGATGATCGCACTCATCCCGGAACTTCATGTTGAGATCGGTTGGGAGGGGGATCATACCGAGACGGTGGGCGATTATCTCGTCGAAAAGGGGCGTGGTTGAATCGTAAACGTTCCCGGCGGCGTCCCTTATCTGCCCGTGATGAAAAACGACCTTGTGTATGGCGAGCTTGGGGATGTCGTTTATGAGTGTCCTGCGCAGGGCATTCGCCATGGCGGGGGTGATGCCCTTGACCTCGAACCGGATGTAGCGATCCTCAAGCTCGAGGATTTTGAGCTCCATTTATATCCTCCTTCCTCTCTTCCCGCCGGGCTTTCTCGTGGTATCGTGCGGAATGGGCGTGACATCCTCAATGCGCAGTATCTTCATCCCAGCCCTGGCTAGAGCCCTTATCGCAGCCTGGGATCCCGGGCCGGGAGTGAGGCTCCTGTTCCCTCCGGGAGCCCTGACCTTAACTATTATCTCGGTTATCTCCTTCTCCTTGAGCTGCTCCGCCACCATCTCGGCGGCCTTCATAGCCGCGTAGGGCGAGGACTCCTCGCGATCCGCCTTGACCACCATACCACCGGAGGCCTTCGCGAATGTCTCCGCACCGGTGATGTCCGTGGCCGTGATAATGGTATCGTTGTGCGACGCATATATATGCACTACGCTAACCTTGGACGCCATCATTCACCACCTTCCTTAACCTCTTCCCCCTTGGGAACCTCTGCCTCGATCACCTGGGGCCTCATGGGGTGCATCTCATCCGCGAGGGGCGAGTGCTCGTGGTACTCGATTAGGTCCTCCTCTTCCTTGCGCACGAGGTAACCGGGGATCGTTACCCTTCTGCCCCCGATGGATATGTGCCCGTGCACGATGAACTGCCTCGCCTGCCTCGGAGTCCTGGCGAGGCCCTTCAGGTAAACGACTGTCTGAAGCCTCCTTCTGAGGATGTCCTCCACGGTGAGAGAGAGAACAGCGTCGAGAGTGGCGTTATCCTCGGTGAGTATGCCCAGGCGGATCAACTTCCCGAAGAGCTGCTTCTGCTGCTTCTCCGCCTGAGGGTCGCCGTAGCGCAACCTCGCCTGAAGGTCCCTAGCCTGGGCCCTGAAGTTCCTCAGGATGGACT
>WAOY01000141.1 GCA_015520985.1 DHVE2 group archaeon | reverse complement strand
CTCCCGGACGGGGAAGTGGTCATAGCGATAACCAACGAGGGGATACGGGACGCCTGATTCACAGGCTCCCGCTCAGCGTCATCTCTATTATTTTTCTGATCTCCAGCACGAATTCCGCCGGAATGTCCTTTAGCAAAGGATCCACGAAGCCCTTCACGATCAACTGCGTCGCCTCTTCCTCGCTGAGCCCACGGGACATGATGTAGAAGAGCTCCTCCTCGCGGATCTTCCCTATGGCCGCCTCGTGGCTCAGCTCCGCGTCGTCCACCTCGGAAATCAAACCTGGATATGTTTCCATCTTCGCCCTTGGATCTAGGAGGAGGGCATCGCAGCTTATGTGCCCCTTCGTCTTCGAGGCCTTCGCCCTTATCAGCCCTCGAGTGATCACCTTGCTCTCGTCCATGAGCACGCTCTTGCTCGTGTTGATTCCCCTCGCCCCCTCGCCTTCCAGGTTTATCTCTCCTCCCAGATCAACGTGGAAGTCCTTCTTACCGAGGATTATGCCGTTGAGCTCCGCGTAGCCGCCCGCGTGGACGAAGTACTTTGGATTCGCTATGTTGCTCCTCCCCGTGCCCAGGCCCACGGTGGTGTTGATGAACTCCGCATTCTCCCCGACGATTGCCCTGGTCATTGGCCTCGTGTGCACGTACTCGGGCCAGTTCTGCAGAACGCTGAGTTTCACCTTCGCCCCATCGCCTATGTACGCCTCGGTCATGTCCAGATGCAGGGAATGTCTGACGAGGATTGGTGAGGTGCACCCCTCGATCAGATGTATCTCCCTCCCCTTCCGGGCGTCTATTATTATGTGCGGTGCCTGGGCCATGGCGCTGTTCTGAATGAGGAAGAACAGGTGCATGGGCACCGGGACCTTGAGGCCTTCCTTAACGTGCAGGAATATCCCGCCGTTCCATATCGCGGTGTGGTACGCCGCCAGTTTGCTCTCGTAGGGGTTGAAAAGGCGCATGAATTTATCTTTCACGGCCGGAAACTCTCGCACCGCCTCCTCCATAGAGACCATTATGAGTCCGCGCTCCCTCCACGACTTCATGAAATCGTTGAGGACCACGTTGGTGTCGCTCTGCACAGCCAGACCCGCGATGTACTTCTTCTCCACCTCCGCTATGCCCAGGCGGTCGAGGAGGGCGCGCATGCTTTCTGGGAGATCATCGAGGGACTTTATCTCCGGGAATTCTACATCCTCCGGTTCCACTATGAAGTCCAGCGGGTCTTTCAGCACCGGGTCGTTATGCGGCGCCTCGAAGAAAGCCTTGAGGCCTTTGTACCTGAGCTTCGTGACCCACTCCGGCTCTTTGTTCCTCTTCCGCAGCGTCTCTATCTGATTCTCTATTATCGCCTTCGCGTCCTGAACCGTGATGTCACTCATGGCAACCACACTCCTCGAAAACCTTCTCGAATCCCTCTTCCTCTATCCTCTTCACCAGCTCCCTGCCTCCTGACAGCACGAGTTTTCCCTCCTTCATTATGTGCACCGTGATGTTTCTAGAATCAACATGCTGCAGTATGCGCCCGTAGTGGGTTATCAGGATTATTGCCTTACCATTCTCCTGCAACTCTCCCAGCTTGGAGGATATGAGCGAAAGGGAATCGACATCCACGCCGCTGTCCGGCTCGTCCAGGATGAGGAGTTTTGGATCGAGGATTAATGCCTGGAGGAGCTCGATCCTCTTCCTCTCCCCGCCGGAGAAGCCGACGTTTATGTACCTTTTGAGATCCTCCTCGTTCAGGTTGACTTCCTTCGCCCTCTCCACCACTATGTCGTGGGACTTCTCCCTCGGTACACCGCGGACTTTCTCAAGGACAAGGCGCAGGTAGTCGATGATCCTAACCCCGTCTATCTCAGGCGGGTGCTGAAACGCAAGGAATATCCCGCGGCGGGCCCTCTCGTCCACGTCCAGCGCAGCGATGTCCTCTCCTAAGAAATGCATTGTTCCCTTAACCCGGTACTTGGGGTGCCCCATTATCGCCAGGGCGAGGGTGCTTTTTCCAGAACCGTTGGGCCCCATTATCACGTGGAATTCTCCTTTATCCACACTGAGGTTCAGGCCCTTTATTATCTCCTTTCCCCCGTCCACCGAAACGTGAAGGTCCGAGATGTTGAGCATACTCATAGCGATGGGCACGGGTTAATCATTTTTAAGCGTTGCTGGACGGATCTGTGTATTCACTTCCCTCAGGGCCCTGATCCCTTTGCGTAGGCACGCAGGGGAGAAGGTGAACGGCTTCCTTGTCTTCAGGAATTCACAGTACTCCTCGCCGAAGTTCTCCAGGGTTTCCCGCTCCTCAATCGAGAGGATGAAATACACCGCCGAGAATGCGTACCAGCCCGCCAGGAGAATGGCGTAGGGATTAGAGGTTATCAATGCAATTCCAATTCCGAAGAACACCGAGCCGAACTGGGCAGGGTGGCGCATGCAGGAGTAGATGCCCACTTTCACCAGTTTCTCCGGTTTTCTTATTCCTCTCCTGATGTCGAAGTGCCCGTACCTCTTCAGCGTTCTCCCGGCGATTGCATTTAGCATGAGGCCGTAGATCATCAGGACAATTCCTAGAGGAATGGAGATGTATTTGAACCATGCCGGGAGAGGATTGGGCGTGTAAATGCCAACGATGGATATGATGAACCACCAGGTGAACCAGAACGTGAACTTGGGGGCGAATCCCATTTTATGCCTCCCTGAGGTTGTAGAATGCCCTCTGCACCACTTCGTTCATCGCCGGGTGTATGTGCAACGCTCGATACATTGCGCTTGCCTGCTCCCTGGTGTACATGAGGTTGATTATCTCCTGAATAAGCACCGACGCCTGAGGGCCAACGATTGTCGCACCCAAAATGTTGTACGTATCCTTATCCACTATCACCTTCACGAAGTAGTCCTTGACTCTCATTGCCTCCCCCATGGCGGTGTTCTCGTACCTGTACTCCCCGATGAGGATGTCGTGCTTCTTCCTCGCCTCCTCTTCCTTCATTCCCACGCCCGCCACCTGCGGGTGCGTGAATATGGCGTGCGGAACGGCGTGGTAATCCACCTTCACATTGGCGTTTCGGAAGGCGTTGTAGTACACGATTTCGCTCTCGTAGTTCGCCACGTGCTTGAAGAGGTATTTTCCATTTGCGTCCCCGCAGGACCAGATGCCTTCCTTGGTGGTGCGCATGAATTCGTCGGTGATTACCCATCCCCGCTCGTCAGTCTTAACGCCCGTCTTCTCCACGTTCGTCTCCTTCCACGGCGCGCGGCCAGTCGCAACCATGATATCGTCCGCTTTCACCTCTATCGTTTCTCCATCCCTGTTCTCCGCCACGACGATTTTCTTGCCCATGGACTTCCGCACCTCCTTCGCCCTGTAGCCCAGGTGGAAGTGCATAACGCTGGATAATTCCCTGCGTACTAAAGCTCGAGCTTCTGGCTCCTCCGTCATGATTATGTCCGGGAGCATCTCAATCACGTGCACATCGGTGCCGAACATGGCCATGAAGTGCCCGAGTTCCAGGGCGACATAGCCCCCGCCGATTATGGCTATGCTCTTGGGCAATTTTTTCAGGGAGTAGAAGAACTCGCGGTTTGTGATGTATCCCACGTCGTTCAATCCGGGGATCGGAGGAACGAAGGGCTTTGAGCCCGTGCACAGCAGGATTTTTTCTCCGTATATTTCTTTGCCTCCCACATCGACGGTGTAGTCCGAGACGAAGCTCGCCGTCTTATCGTAGTAATCTATGCGGGGATGGTTCCTCAGGCTGTGCTCTATCATCCTGCTCTCCTTGTCCACCTCCTCCTGCACCCTTCGGAGAAGGGCGTTGCCATCGACACCCCGCACCTTCACGTCGATGAAGAACTCCTTCGCCCTATTTATCTCTTGCAGCAGTTCAGCGGGGTAAGCGAGCATCTTGCTCGGTATGCACCCCCTCGTCAAGCATATCCCGCCGGCCTTCTCATTCTCAATGACCGCCACCTTTAACCTTGGGTTCCTCTCAATCAGAGGCGCAACGATGTTCATAGCG
>WAOY01000140.1 GCA_015520985.1 DHVE2 group archaeon | reverse complement strand
CTGGAGAGGGCAAAGATAGTGCATCCCATAAGCTCAGGGTACGACGACATGGAAATCCTGCGCATTGCGCTGGAGGAGAGGAATGGTCTGATTATAACCCGGGACCACTACCGGGAGTTCATAGGGGGCAACATAACCGAGGAAGACATAGAGAAGAGGAGGATCGAGTACACCTTCCGCGGAAGGCAGTTCAACATAAGGAGGCAGGACCTTCAGAAACTGGAGAAGTTCATAGAGAAGTTCAAAAGGGAAAGCGGAGAGAAAAAGGAGGTCAGCTCAGGGGAGTGACCCCTAATTCCTTCGCTATGGCGTTTATCTCGTCGTAGACCTTGCGGTATATGGGTATTCCCGCCTTCAAGCGCGTTTCCGCGGTGAGGTGTCCCTTCTCTCCGTGCACCCATATGCGCTCGAACCTGGGATGCTTCTTCGCATTCTTCAATTCATCGATCATCTTCCTCATGTTCCTCTTGAACTCATCCGCGTCTCCGAAGGCCCCGGGATCAATAGCCATGAAGAAGTGTCCCACGTCGCTGTGCTTATCGCTGGTGCCGCCAACATGCCTGCTCCACGTGGCCCCCATAAGCACACCGCTCAGTATATCCACAAGGACGGCCAGGCCGTACCCCTTGTGCCCGCCGCTCAGCTCTCCGAGGCCTCCCAGCGGGAGTATCGCACCCTTCGGGCTCAGGATTTCGTTCGGATCGTGGATTATCTCGCCGGTCTCGGTGCTTATGGCCCATTCACCCGGCACGGGCTTGTTCTTGCGGCGGTACACCTCGATCTTCCCGCTAGGCACCACGCTGGTGGCCATGTCCAGGAGGAAAGGCTCCTCTTGGCCCTCCACAGGCGCTCCGAGAGCTATGGGATTCGTGCCAACGAACTTCTCCATCGCACCTGTGTGCGCCACCAGGGGGCGGGATGTGGTCATGCTTATGCCCACGAGCCCCTCCTTCGCGATCTTGTACGCGTAGTAGCCAGCGATGCCGTAGTGGTTGCTGTTCCTCACGCCCACCACGCCGATGCCGTTCTTCTTCGCCTTCTCGATGGCGAGGCGCATGGCACGGTAGGCTGCGACCTGTCCCAGGGCCTCATCGCCGTCTATCAGCGCGTAAACCGGGGATTCCTTCACCACGCGTATATTCGGGTTGACCTTGACTCCCCCCGCTTTGATGCCGTCAACGTACCTCTTCAGCCTCTGCACCCCGTGGCTCTCAACTCCACGCAGATCAGCCATAACTAGGTTGTCCGCCACTATCTCCGCGTCCTCCTCAGGCACATTCAGCGCTACGAAGATTTCCTTCACGACCCTGAAAAGCTCGTCCTTCGGCACCCTCTTGTACTCCTTCTCGTCCACCTTGACCTTCTCGAACATGGGGAAAGGCATGGGATGTGCTTATAAAAATATTTCTACGCGCCTAAATTTTCCTTGTCCTTTTTGCTCCTCGTCCACCGGAAGACGTACTCCCTGATGTACATCTCGTGGGAGAGCAGGTAAAGCGAGTACACCAGAAGCCACAGGAGGAACAGCGGGGGCAGGACCAGCCACCAGCGATCCCAGTAGCCGGTGAAGTAGGCGTTGGTTATCATCCAGCCCCAGGTGGGCACGGTGTAGTTCCCGAACCCGAGGAAAGATATGCCAACCTCCAGAAGGAGGGCCATGGTGGTGGCGCTCAGGGCGTAGACCAAGGAGATGCCGTATATCTCCGGGAAGATGTACCCGAAGATAACCCGCAGACTGCTCGCGCCCACGACCTTCGCGGATTCCACGTACGGCTTCTCCTTCACCACCTTCGTGTAGTTTCTCACGGCCCGGGCCTCCAGGGGAGACAGGGCGAAGACGGATGCGATTATGGTGGCTTCGATGTGGTGCGATATGCCCAGAACGTATATCATCAGGGCAGCGTAGCCAATCGCGGGGATGAAGAGCATGGAGTCAGAGAGCAGGAGAAGCAGTTCGTCGGGTAGCCCGGAGAAGTAACCGGCAACGAGCCCCCAGAGCGTTCCAAGGATGAGCACCGCTAGCCCGCTAACCGCGGCGATGTATATCTCGCTCCTGAAGCTCCACAGCAGCTGCGATAAAACATCGCGCCCCGCGAAGTCCGTGCCCAGGGGGTACTTTTCGTTGGGCGGAAGCGGGGTTATGAGCCTCCCGGAATACGAGTACTGCACCACCTGCATTCTGCTCGCTGATACTACGAAAAGGTAGGGCACGTGGTACTGCTCCCCCAGGGCCATGTCCGCAATATCCTTATCGAGTCCCCACTGAACGGTTCCATCGGCTATCAGGACGAATTCCAAACGCTTGCCGCTGACGAGCCCCATACCGTCCACGAATGGGTCCATCACGTAGCTATCCACGTCCCTGAGCACCCAGGAAAAGCCGCCGGCCAGGAGGTCCACCTTTCCGAAGACACGCGATGATGTGTACGCGTACAGGCTCTGTCCGTGGTATTCCAGGCGAATCACCTCTTCCCCCACAGGAATCCTCCCGAGAAGGGAGCCGTTGCGTACGGAGAAGATATCCACCTGATCGTGGGACGCGACGTAAACCGCGGAACTGCCGTAGACGGGGATGTAGACAGGGTTTGAGGTGAAATCCCCGGATACGTGCCACACCTCCTCGCCCTCCGGGTTCAGGCCTATGAACTCTCTGGGGAAGGAGAGGACCACGGTCTTGTAGGAATAGTGAATTCCCAGTGGCCTTCCCGGGCAGGGATAATCCCACGTGTGGTGCAGGGGGTTCCAGAAGGAATACGGGTCGTACTCGTAAACGTGGATCCCCGAGGAATTGTAGGCGATGAATCCCCTGAATGCGTTGAAGGGGTCGTTGAGAACCCACAGCCCAGAGGTGTTCTCAGCCGGGACTTCCATGAGGTTCCGGTGGTCCGGGTCGTAGATGTATACTGCCCGGGAATTGAAGAAGACGGGGTAAGCACTGGGGTATATCCTCAGGAGTCCGATATCAGAGAAGTTCTCCCCGGAGATACCCCGCTTGAAGGTGATGCGATGCTCCACCATGTCGTACGATATGAAGCTCCCGTTGGCGATCAGGTACATGGCGAGGCCGTAGGTGGCGATCCTGTCCACCCTGAAGGAGAAGTTGAAGACATCCCTGGCATCCGGGACGAATATGTCCGACGGCGGGGCACGGTAAGCCATGGGGTCCCTCAGGGGCAGCGCCGGGACCAGGAGGGCCACTATCAAATAGGAGAGCACAACCGCGGTCGCGAATTTCCCAGCTGTTCCCATATCGCGAATCACCTTCTCACCCTCGGGTCCAGGAAGTAGATAACGATGTCCGAAAATATCGAGGCTGCTATCATTACCAGGGCGAAGTAGATTATGGCTATCTGTATCTGGAAGGGGTTGCCGTCTATGGTGCCCCTGAACAGAACATAGCCCATGCCTTCAACCTTGAATATGACCTCCAGGAACACCTGCGCCGTCAGAATCCATCCGAAATTGAGGGCCGAGTCCGTTATGCTCGGTATCATCGTGGTTCTCCTGACGAATCTCCTCACCCTTTTTGGCTCCAGGCCGATGGCGCGTAGGGTGCGCACGTAAGGCTCGCGGTACTCCCGCATGGCCAGGGAACGGGAGATGAGGTAAGGTCTGGCCACGGTCAGGACTGCGAGGATCGCAGAGGACACGGCAATCCTGATCCCCTCCTGGAGTGTGGTTTGGGGGGCCACCAGCACTGTGTATATCGCGGGCACAGATTCGAAGAAATGCAGGATCACCAGGGACGCGTAGAAGGTGGGTACAGCGTAGAGCGCGAGGAAAACCGCCGCGTATACGTCCAGGCCCCTGGTGGATCTCTCCCTGACGGCCAGGTATATGGCGATTATGTACGACAGGAGGCTGGCGAGGATGAAAATCAGGAGCGAGACCATGGCGGAGTAGCGCAGATCCACCTGCTCGTGGCCCCAGTTAACCCCCTTTGTTATACCTCCCGTCAGGAGGAGGTGCCACCAGTTGAGGTACTGGTCGTACCATGGCCTGTCCAGGTGGTAGTACCTTATTACTTCAAAGCGCATCAGGATGGTGGCCACGCCCCCGGCCCTGACCGAGAGCGGGGGCCCGAGGACCCATAGGATGTAGAAAAGGAGGGTGAGAACGATGAAAAGCGCCACAACGTTCCTCAGCATGCTCCTTACCAGGAGCTTCACGCCCTTGACCTGCCCTCCCCGCAGCCTGTACGCCACCAGCACGAAGGCCACGATGAAAACCACCGAGATGCTGGTGGCGTATATGTTCATCCAGAAGTAGCGCATCTCCCTGAATTTCACCACGATCGAATCCTGAAAATGCCCCGAGAGAGTGCCCCCGCGGTACATAGAACTCTGAAGGTTGCTCTCAATTACCTCTACCCCATCGGGGAGTTCCAGGCTGAATTCCCCCATCATGCTTGGTAGGGAAACCACGAGGGCATGGTCGCTGGTGCCGTTCAGGTAGAAGGTGAAGTTCATAACCACCACGTACTCGCTGGTGCCCCTCACCGGCATCGGGTACGTGTAGTTCTCCCGGATGTCCCTGACGCTCAGTATCGGGTGCCTGCCGTCAAGGGTGACGTTGCCCAGGAAGTAATAGTAGTTCAAGATGGGGGTCAGGTTGAGGTGCGGCCCCACGGCCTCAAGCATACTGTCGATCTCGTCCCTCTCCAGGTATCCGGAGGAATCGGCGTCGTACCTCTCCTTGGTCTCGCTGTCTATGGAGACCTCGATTGATATGTACCCGCTGTACCTGTCCGTGATCCCGCATATGACCGCGCTCTGGGCCGTGGCCAGGGGCGCTAAAAGCAGCGATATGGCCAGGAGAACTGCGAGTTTGCGCATCCATGGAGTGCATCGCGCCCTCGTAATTAACCCTTTCGAAGGAACGTGAAGAAAAATTAAATAGGTGCTTTGACAATTAACATCATGATGCGTTTGAAGATCCAGGAGAAGATTCTCCTGCACCTCTACGATTACCGCAAGTACGTGGATCGCTACGAGTATCCAATTGAGATGACGCAGCAGGGCATAGCTAAGGTCGTGGGGATCTCGGTGACCCACGTTCCGAGGAACATAAAGAGGCTTCTCGAGGAGGGGCTCGTGGAGTCGAAGAAGGGCCACGTGGCGGGCAAGAAGAAGAGGATAACCGTCTACTTTCTCACCCACAGGGGCATAGCTGAGGCAAAGAGGATCATAGAGGAGATAAAGGACCAGGAGGTGCAGATCGGGGGGGCAACGGTCACCGTGGAGGAGTTGAAGAGGAAGCTTAACATGCGATACCTTGACATAGTCCTCAAGCTGGAGAAGGGCGAGATCACAGAGGACCTCCTGGGCATGGAGAAGAGGATCGTCTTCAGCGAGGTCAACGTCAGGGTGGAGTCCTTCGTTGACCGGAGGAGGGAACTGCGGGAGATGGAGGAGTGGTACCGCGAGGGAAAGTTCCTGGCGATAGTCGGTGGCAAGGGCACCGGAAAGACATACCTCGTGGCTAAGTTCGTTGAGGACGTCAACCCCAAGGAGAGCGTTGTGTGGATAGATGTTTACCCCGGGAGGAGGTGGAGCACGGTCAAGGAGGTGATGAGGAGCCTCTTCGGCAAGAGCGAGATACTTTCCATCCTCAGGGCACACCCCACCCTGCTCATATTCGACGGATACTACGACGTGGACGACGAGTTCGTCAGCGCCCTCAACTCCCTAACCCGCGAGGAGATCGGCCCGAGCAAGGTGATCGTGACCATGCGCACAGATACGCCCTTTTACAACCGCTTCTACACCCTCGCGGACGTCGCCGAGTCGAGGGTGAAGGAGATAAAAATCGAGGGGCTGCCATACGAGGAGGCTCGCAAACTCATGCCGGACGTGAAGGAATCGGCGTTCAAGAGGATATACCAGCTATCCCGGGGTAATCCCAGGATACTCTCCGCGCTTGTCAGGGGGAACATTGAGGAGGAGGATGTGCCTTTGATGCCAGACCAGATCCACCTGCTGAAGTACCTGGCGGAGCAGAAGAAATGATTTAAATAATTGCACCACTTCTCAGCCCTATGAAGCTTGTTCCAGACACCAGCGTTATTGTTGATGGCCGTTTCACCGAATTCGTGGTGAGCAACGAGGTCGAGGAGGTGATAATCCCCGAGATAGTTGTGGGGGAGGTGGAGCACCAGGCGAACCTGGGGCTGGCGGTGGGGATCTCCGGGCTCCGGGAGTTAAAGAAGATACGCGAAATATGCCGGGAGAGGGGCATCAGGCTCTCCTTCTGGGGGACCAGGGCCACGGAATCGCTGATTAAAGGAGCGAAACTGGGGGAGATAGATAACGTAATACGAGAATGCGCCCGGGAAAACGGTGCCATCCTCGTGACGGGGGACTGGGTGCAGAAGGAGATCGCCGAGATCAAGGGCATAGAGACCATCTACCTGGAGGAGAGAAGGGAAATAGAGATGCGCATAGAGGACTTCTTCACTCCCAACACCATGAGCGTGCACATAAAGGCCGACGTGGGCGCCTTTGCCAAGGTTGGAAAGCCGGGTGAGTTCCGGCTGGAGAAGATACGGGACGTATCGTACAGGGAGGCGGAGGAGATAGCCAACGACATAATCGAGAGGGCAAGAAGGGACAGGAAGTCCTTCATAGAGATGGACTCCCGCGGTGCCACGGTTGTTCAGCT
>WAOY01000139.1 GCA_015520985.1 DHVE2 group archaeon | reverse complement strand
AATCTATCCTCGCCCCCCTGTACCGGTTTCCGTACTTCTCAACGATTCGGCGGCCCTCGTGGCCTATCAGGATCCCAATCTTATCTATTCCCGCGTCGACCACGGCATCCATGACGTACTCTATTATGGGCTTGTTCAGAACGGGAATCAGGGGCTTGGGCCTCGTATCTGTGAGGGGCCACATCCTCGTCCCTTCCCCCGCGGCGAGAATGAATGCGCGCATAGCAACGTAAAGGTGAGAAAATATAAAACGTTAATCTGGGCGCATTATTCCCCGAGGGCCCTGAGTATTTCCCCGGCGATTTCCTTCGCCAGCTCCTCCCTCTCAGCCTCCACGGTCACACGCACCTTTGGCTCGGTGCCCGAGAATCGGATCAGGAACCAGGCGTCGCCCAGGCTCACGCGGTATCCATCCACGGTGTCAGCGTCATAATCGGCCACGAACCTCTCTATCTTCCTCTCCATTTCCGTGCGATCCACGTAGCGAAGGCTCCTGCGAACCGTGAAGTACCTGGGGAAGCCTGACACGATCTCGTCTATGTCCATCCTCTGTGCGATCTCCGCGAATTTCAACGCCGCATATATAGCATCGGGCGTGTACCTCCACCCCGCAAAGATCTGCGTGCCGCTGTTCTCCCCGCCGAATTCTATCCCGCGGACCTTCATCTCGTGGGAGACGTTTGCATCGCCAACCTTCACCCGAACCACTTGGGCAAAGTTCTCCAAGAGCATGGACGAATCAACGGGAGCCACCATTCTGCCGAATCCAATTACCTTGAGGAAGACGGCGAGGATCATGTCTCCGTTCAGGTATCTCCCCCCACGCGTTACTGAGATGAACCTATCACCATCGCCATCGTGGGCGATCCCCAAATCCGCCCCCGTGCTGACAACCATCCTCTTCAAATCCCTCAAATTTTCCTCGCTTGGCTCGCTGGGATGCCCCGGAAAACTGCCGGATGGGTGGCAATTGAGGGTTATAACCTCGGCGCCGAGATCCCGGAATACGAAGGGTGCAAGCACACTGGTGGCACCGTTGGCGCAGTCTATCACAACCTTCAGGTCCAACGTGGAGAATTCCTTCAAAAGGGCTTCGCGATGCATCTTCAGGGCATCAATCCCCCGCATCCTGCCAACCCGGTTCCACGCAGCAATATCCCCGCGACGCAGTGATTCCATCTGCTCCCCGCTGAAGGCTGAGCCGTCGGGGTTCCAGAGCTTTATCCCGTTGTATTCGGGGGGGTTGTGGGAGGCTGTGATCATCACCCCCGCATCGAAATCCTTCGCCGCGTAAGCGAGGGTTGGTGTGGGCACCTGACCCGCAAGGTAAACATCCGCGCCCATAGCTGCAATAGCACCGCTCATAATCTTCTCGAGGGCATCGCCGGTGGTGCGGAAATCTCTGCCGAGAACTACCGAGCGGTAAGTGGAGCCTATGCGCTCACCGAACTCCCTCGCAAAATCCAGCAGCTCCCTTGACCAGGGCATTCTTATCCCGGAGGAACCAGAGAATCTCATCTTGATCACTCCACTGTAACGCTCTTCGCGAGATTCTTCGGCTTATCAATCTCTCTGCCAAGCACCCTCGCCGTGTGGTACGCGAGGAGCTGCAGCGCCACCACGTTGGTGAACGGCGTGAACAGTGGATCCACCTTGGGCATCCTCAGGAGGGTATCCACGTACTTCTCCACATCCTCCCTGGAAGATAGCGCAATGACGTACGCGTTGCGGGCACTCACCTCCTTGATGTTGGAGAGCATCTTCTCGTAAAGGCGGTCCTCTGGCACGAGGGCAACGACGGGCATGCCGTCGTCTATCAGCGCCAGGGGCCCGTGTTTCAGTTCCCCCGCCGGGTATCCCTCTGCATGAATGTACGAGATCTCCTTCATCTTCAGCGCCCCTTCGAGGGCGATGGGATAATTCAGCCAACGGGCGATGTAGAACATGTTTCCACTCTCAGCCACCCTCCGCGCCTCCTCCGCTATCCTGTCCTCGAGGTTGAGGGTGGCCTCGATCCAGTAAGATACGCGGTGCAGGGAACGCATCAGTTCCTCGTATCTACCGTGGGAAATGCGGCCCATCCTCTCCGCGCTGGTTATGGCGAAGTAGTAGAGGGCCATTAGCTGGGAGGTGAATGTCTTCGTGGCAGCCACACCTATCTCCGGGCCTGCGTTAGTGTAGAGAACGTGGTCCACGTAGTTCGTTATTGAACTCCCGACCACGTTGGTGATGGCGAGGGTTCTGTGCCCATGGGCCTTGGCCCTCCTGGCAGCACCGATGGTGTCCGCGGTCTCACCGCTCTGAGTTATAAATATCGCCAGGTAGGAATCGTCCACGTTGGCACGGTACCTGTACTCCGAGGCGTAGTAAACTTCGACGGGGATGTGGAGCAGCTCTTCTATGACATACTTGGCGGTCAATCCCGCGTGATAAGATGTGCCGCAGGCCACAATAGCTATGCGCTGGAAATCACCCCAATGATCCGAGGTTCTCGCCAGCAGTGAGCGGAGGGTGTCATCCACCGCCCGTGGTTGCTCGAATATCTCCTTGAGCATGAAGTGCTCGTAGCCCCCCTTCTCGGCGTCCTCCACGGTCCATTCAATCCTCTGTACCTCCTTCCTGATTTCCCTGCCCTCCATGTCGTAAACCCTCACGTAATCGTCCGATACTTCGCAGACCTCTCCATCCCTGAGTACAATGACCCTGTTCGTGTACTCGAGGAACGCCGGGATGTCCGAAGCGATGAAATTCTCGTGGTCCCCTATGCCTATCACGAGGGGGCTCTCGTTCTTAACCGCCATGATCTTCCTCTCTCCCCTGTGAATGGCGGCAATGGCGAAGGAGCCCTTCAGCCGGGAAACCGCCTTAAAGAAAGCGTCCTTAAGCGAGCCATCGTAGTATTCCTCTATGAGATGTGCGACCACCTCGCTGTCAGTTTCAGAGGTGAACACATGGCCCTTGGAGATAAGCTCCTCCCTGAGTTCCATGAAGTTCTCTATAATTCCGTTGTGCACCACCGCAATGTTGCCGTGGCAATCCACGAAGGGATGTGCGTTTCTGTCGCTGGGAACCCCGTGGGTGGCCCAGCGGGTGTGCCCTATGCCCAGGGTACCGTCGAAATTCACCTTCAGATTCTCTATGAACCCTTTTTTCTTCTCAACTTTCAAACCATCGTTAACTATAGCGACACCTGCGGAATCGTAGCCCCGGTACTCAAGCCTTTTAAGCGACTTCAGTAGCACTTCCCTCGCACTTCTGAACCCTATGTAACCAACGATGCCGCACATTTCACCTCACACTCTCCCCATCAGATACGTCTTCGTTAAGGACTTTCAAATCTGCAATCTTAGCGCCGGCACCCACATGCACCCCGGGGTGCAGGACTACAACCGCTCCTATTTCGGCTCCATCGCCCACCACCGCACCACCCACCAGCCGGTAGATGCGGTCACCAACGACCTTCTTCCTCTCTCCGGAGATTGCGGTGAACCTCGCCCCTATGCTGGCATCTCTGCCTATCACGCTGTTCTTTATCAACGCACCCTCTTCAATCTGCGTATCCTCCATAATTATGGAGTTCTCCACGTAGCTCTGCGCCCCTATTCTGACACCGTCTCCAATAGACGTGTCCCCCAGGATCACCGTGTTTGGGCCGATGAAGCAATTCTCCCCGATACGCACGTTGCCGCTGATGTAAGATCCCGCACCCACCACGGTACCATCCCCGATCTCCACGTTTCCCACTATGGTTGCGTTTTCCACCTTTCCCCCAAGGCGCCTCGTGATTCCACGAAGCGCATGCCTGTTCAGGTCCAGCAGGTCAAGGGGGAACACGGCGTCCATCCACCCGCAGGAGGCGTTCAGGTAATTGATCTTGATTCTGTTGAGAACCTTCGGGAGATCATAGATCTCCTCGCGCATCGCCCTTTCTATCTCCCCGAATATCTCGGGACCGAATTTTGCTATCCCTGTAAAAACCACATTCTCCTCCCCGCTCTCCGGTTTCTCCACGATTATTGTGCGGTCCTTCCCGTGCACCAGCACACCGTACTCCCGGGCACGGTTACTCCTTGAAACCAGCACGGTGTTCCTTTCCGCCCCCATTATCTGCTCAACGCACCTCTCATCGATAATGTTATCTCCGTAGAGCAGGAGAAACTCCTCGTCGCATCTTGCCTGGTAGAGCGCGTGAGCCGTGCCGAGTTGCTTCCTCTGGTGCACGTAAGTTATATTGACCCCGAAGTCCCTGCCGCTGCCGAAGTACTGCTTAACCCTGTCCGCATGGTAACCGACCACGATTGTTATGTCCCTCACGTTTTTCCTGCGGAGGGCCTCAATAACGTACTCAAGTATGGGCCTATTACCGACTGGTAGCATCACCTTGGGTGTGTGGACCGTTAGAGGTCTGAGTCGGTACCCCTCGCCAGCCGCAAGTACTATTGCTCGCATGAGGTGCGATATAAATGGCACTATTAAAAATTTCCCGAGAGGAGTTCGAAAAGGAGGAAGGCTATGGAGAAGACGAGGAGAAATGCACCGTACGCCATCTGAATACTGCGTCTCTTAGCACCGATGGTGACCCTTGCCCCCAGATAGCTGGTGGGCGTGGCTCCGAGTATGAGAAGGAGGGATACGATGAGGTCAACATGGCCCAGGTACCAGTGCACCGCAATTGCCGGAAGAGAGCCGAAGAGCACTATCGCCAGGGAGGTCCCTATGGCTCTCTTTATCCTCTTACCTAGGAGGTAGAGTATCGGTACGATGAGAGATCCCCCGCCATTGGCAAGTAGGCCTGAGATGAAGCCTATGGTAAATCCCGCAGCGTAAACAACAAAGGGGTTCTTCACCTTCTTTCTATCCCTCTCCCCTAACATTATCCGCAGCGCCATGTAGAGGAGGAATATCGCAGTCAACAACATGAGTGCGCCGCCGGAGATGAAGGCTGTCAGGTAAGCGCCAAGCACAGAGGCCGGTACCATCGCAAGGAGGATCCTGTAGGTTAGGGGCCAGTCAACGTTCCCCGCTCGGTTGTAGGTGTAGGTGCCTATCCCAGAAGAAACTATAGTCATTGGGAACGGGGAGCCCAGGGCGATGTAGGGTGGCACATTCAGGAACATCCTTAACAGAGGTGTGCTCACGGAGCTCCCGCCAAACCCGAACATGCCCGAGAGAAATCCGACGAACATTCCGATTAGGAGAACACCGAGAGCGTACGCGAGGTCCACGGATGTGCCATGCGGCAAGAGGTATTATTAATTTCGCATCAAATCATATTCGTATATTTCCCCTCCGCCTCTTTCGTTACCCTATCCGCCCGATCCCCGCTCACCGCCACTTTTCCGTCCACTATTGCAATCCACATCCCCGGCGTTTCTTATCACAAAGAGCCCAATACAGCTTCCAGCTCCGCGCGTTCGCCTCAAACCGCATAATCACCGGCGGCATATTCTGTGCAATCGTTAGGTTGTGTGTAAAGAGGGGGGTTATAGCAATTCATCTTATCACTTCTTTTCGCTCATTCCAAACCAGTCTCCGGTCTTTTTCTTGTTTTTCAGATATACTTTATCGTAGGTTCTCATATCGAAGAGATAGCTTCTTACTGGCTCCGGCAAATCTTCCCCATTTTCCTTAATGTACAGTTCCCGTATGTTCTCCTTCACGAATACCTCGTTCCAGTAATCCGGAAATTGATAATACGCGAGGTGTTGCTGTTTGGGATTATTTCCGGGTATCTTTATCCTTCCGCTCTCCAGATTCTCCTTCGCCTTCTTCCTGATGATTTCGGTCATCTCAAGAAGCTTTCTGTAATCTTCTTCCTCTATCCAGCCACTGATATACCCGTTGAACGCCCAGTTTTCCCATTTCTTATCCGGATATGCCCATATTAATCCAAAATCCACAAGATATCTACTGTCCTTCCTCTTCCTGACGAATATATATTTGTAGTGGTGTTTAGGGCTCTCTTCCTTACTTCTGATATTGAGAGGTCTGATCTCTATACCTTCTGGAAATACCCATTCAAGCTTTGCAGGTGCAATCCACGAACCGTGATACTCATCGAAGAAAACGAACCAGCCGTTATCGTACAGAATGAACTCGCTTGCTCCCACCGAGCCTCCCCGCAACCTGTCAAGTGTATAGCCAATAAGAGCGATCAAAGCCGCATAGAGAACTCCCCATTCCAAAAAAAGTTCCAGAATATGAGGAAACTTTTTAATATATATAAAAATATGCAAGATTCCAATAAAGCTGAATAGTACTATTAGAGGTATTGCAAATGCTAATATTGCCATCTTTATGGATTTGTGTTTTCTCTTGAAATAAAAATGATAAAGTTCTTTTGCCATTTACTCACCTCCCATACGTGCAGCATCCCAAGTAAGTGTTGCAATTGCTGCCAATATGCCGGCGATTTTTCTTTCCCTCCCGGGATGTTGTCCCTATCCACGTCCGGGTTCCTGCAGTATGCGATGGCCGTGTCCATGTCCAGCCCCCTCGTTACATTCCAGTAGCGCAGCTCCGCGCCATCCGCGATGCCATCATGGTCTGTGTCGAAGAGGTGCGGGCCGTTATCATATTCGTACAAGTTGCTCAATTCATAGCCATCCTTGTATCCGTACGGGTTACGATAGTTGTAGTGATTGCGGCCGATCTCATTTATTAATTCAAACCTGTTTTTCGTAAACATTTTTACGATGGCCAATACTAAGAATTATTACTTCTTCACCTTCAATTCTGTAGATTATTCTCCATTTTCCTACCCTTGCACTCCTCAATCCCTTCAATTCATACCTTAGTGGCTTAAATTTCTCCGGATTTTCCAGGATTTCTTTTATGGCGTCTAGGATTCTTTCCTTTGTGGCCCTATCTAACTTCTCCAATTTCTTGAGTAGTTTTGGAGATATTACAAGCGTGTAACTCATAGGCCAATCTCCCTTCTTAAATCATCTATGCTTTTGAATCTCTTTACTTCTCCTTTCCTGTACGCCTCTTCGCTCTCCTCAATTTCTTTCATAGTCTCATCGTCCGCTAGAATTTCAGCCTCCTCTTCGAAGGATTCCACAATCTCCCTCAGCTCCCTCGCAAACATAACTAAGAGCTCCTTATCAGATATTGCCATACTTATACATCACCTCTTTCTATTTTAAGGTTTTCGCCATTCATTTCTCCCACCATGGCCGTATCACCTCAGGCACCCATTTACCTCCCTCGTACCTCTCAACAACAGCGTTTTTCGTAGTCCTGTATTTTCTCGGTACTACGCGCTTGAGTTCTATGTTAGGATTGATTTTTCGGAGAATTTGATAGATCTCTATGCCCTTATTTATCAGCTCTTGGTGGGATATCCATCTCCTCAAAGCGTGTTCGTACCCATCAGCAAACAAAATGACATCTTGTGGATTTCTGGTTTTAAAGTGTATAGTTCTGGTAGGCA
This sequence comes from DHVE2 group archaeon, assembly GCA_015520985.1. GTDB lineage: Archaea > Thermoplasmatota > Thermoplasmata > Thermoplasmatales > Aciduliprofundaceae > JAADDK01. Next base: position 2,001 of record WAOY01000139.1, on the reverse strand, counting down.
GCAATCCTCCGCTCATTACCAGAATCTCGTATACATCTTTGACTTTTACTCTCTTCTTCGTTTTTCCATGAATATAGATCAGTTCATCCCCTTTAAGATATAAGAATTCATCCTTGTCAAGTTGAGTAAATTTTTCTATAGTATAGAATAAGATAAATATTCCGATAACTATTACCCATAGAATAACAAGCCATACTCCGTCTCCTGTAAAACCATATTCTAAAAATGATTTAAGCAATATCCATTTATGAGGAGATACAGATTCGACAACCACGTATATAATTACAAACACCAGAAATATTAAAATTGAAAATCGCATATCATCATATTTATGAGATTTTCTGCGCAATAAGAGTTTGCCATCCATTCATATCACCCCGTATGCAAAAGGTTCCATAGTGCATTAGCAAATCCGGCAAACGGTATGATCCATTCTATTATAGATACTATTGGAAATAGATAGCCCTCTATTTTTTCTTCTTTAGATAGTTTTTCTATGATAAACAATGTGAGCCCTAGTGCAGATAATACTTCCGAAAACTGAGCTGCAGCGGGATTTTTTCTGAGCGCGGGTGATATATATTCCCATAAGAAGGATGTGATTGCCAGGGTCATGCCTATGAACTTTGCGAGCCATCTTTTGAACCCATGCACAATCTTTGCCTCGAAGTACTTAAATACTGCGTGGTACACTTCCAAAAATCCGAGACCTGCAACTTCCAGCATCTTTTCAAGTAGCGACTCACCTGGCTCTGCACCGCTCGCAGCTGCCATCACCTTATCTATAATCCCACCAGTAAGGGTCACGCTTAATGCAGTTATAACAACATCCTTGGCATAAACCGCCACCACAGAGGATACAACTTCTCCAGCGCCCATAGTTGCTGCTTTCACTATCGCCATTCCTGTCATCAGTAGCGCAAACGCCGCGAGTACAACCTCTGCAACGTTTATCAATATCTCGAAGAACCGTTCCAACGCAATTGCAAGCGATGTATTTGTTGTCTCGTTGTTTGTATTATTGCCTGCGCTATCATTTGCATTGACCATCAGACTTTCTGTGCTTTTAGAGGAGCTATATGTTGTTATATTGATTATTGCCCATAACAAAGCTTGATACGATGTTATAAGGCGGTTTACCACGTTCATTATAACGTCAATTAATTTATATACTCCTGATTTAATTACGTTTTCAAGCCACTCCACAATGAACTCTGCCGCCTTCGCGATAGCCTTCCCCACCGCCACCAGCGTGGCCCAGAACTGGCTCCACAGCTCAGAAAGAACGTTCAGCGACGCGTTCACGAGCCCGTCTAATTTCTTCTCGCCGTAGAAGTAGTTGCCTGCGTGGTCGTATGTGGTGAGGTTGATCCTGACGCTGCCCGTCACACCATCGCTGAGCAAAGACGCGCTGAAATTGTGCTGATCTTCGAAGTACGTCGCATCTACATAATTCGCCCACACATCGCCGTTGTTCTTGTCCGTCACATTCACCCATTCTATGCGCCCGACATCCCGCACGCTCACGTGCACGTGCGCATAGAGGTGCACGTACGGGAAGTTGGAATCGGTGACGATAATCCACGTGAGCTTGAACTTCGTGATGATTGGCGGCGTGTGATCCACGATTAGAAGGTTGAACTGATCGTGCAGCCACTGCGTCGCGTTCTGCATGGCGGATGTGGAATTGCCGTGCTCGCTGTAATCTCTCCTGTACACTGTCCAGAAGTACGACACGGCCCAGGCGTACTGCGCATAGAGCGCGTGCCCGAACTTCGCTATGAACATCTCTCTATATGATACGTTCGTCGCGATTGACGCGTTGGAGAACCATGCCTCGACAACGTCTGGAATGCTGTCTCGGTCTGTGTCTAACAGTGCGCCGGTGGCGTTTCTGTATGGGATGAGAGGATCCAGCTCATCCGGCGAGATATGGCGCAGTTCGGAGATCGGCTCACCATTTTTGTTCCACTCTTTCACAATCGTGACGTTGTACCCTTT
>WAOY01000138.1 GCA_015520985.1 DHVE2 group archaeon | reverse complement strand
GATATATAATCTTTGACGCTCCTGCATATCTTTTTTATCCTCAAACCCATTACCCGCCATGCTCCGTGAAAAACTCATCCAATGCGGTGCAGTTCGCTTCGGCGAGTTCACCCTCGCGTCGGGGAAGAAGAGCAGCTACTACGTGGACATAAAGAAGGCCAGCACGAAGCACGAAATACTGGAGATGATGGGTGAGATGCTTGCATCCCATATTCGCGGCGATCTCATTGCGGGGGTTGAGCTCGGCGCCGTTCCCCTGGCCGCCATAACCGCGGTGAAGGCAAAAAAAGATTATCTGATAATCCGCAAGGAGAAGAAGGGCTACGGGACCTCCAAGCTCATCGAAGGGGACTACGAGGAGGGAATGACCGTGGACATCGTGGAGGACGTCGTGACCACCGGCGGCTCGGTGCTCCGCGCAATTCGGATTCTGAGGGAGAACGGCCTTGTGGTGAATCGCGTGATATGCGTGGTTGACCGCGAGGAGGGGGGCAGGGAGAATCTGGAGAGGGAAGGCGTGGAGCTGATATCCCTTATCACCGCTAGCGAGCTTCTGCGAGAGAGATGATCATCTCTTCTCCAGGTCCTCGCCGGCGGCAAAGTACATCTGCAGAATCGAGTAGATATCCTCGTAGCCGTAGAGCATCCTCGCCGATGTGGGGATAAGCCTTTTGAAAACGTCCATGCTCTCAAGGGCCTTGAACACTTCGACGTTCAATTCGCGGTGCATGCCCGGGTTGTCGTTGATGAGCGCTTCGTAGAGGGAATCCCAGTCTTCGCTCCAGGCAGCTATCCTCGCGACTTCTTCATCGCTCAGTATGTCCACCTTGGAGAGGATGTTCATGTAGGGCTTGTAGAACCTGAAATGCACCGTCGCGGAGAGAAGGAGGAGGGAGACGAAGCCCGTAGGCGTCTTCGCCAGGGAAGGGTCGAATATGAACCCCAGTATGCTCCTATCGCCCCCGAGGAAGTCCACGATGAAGTTGCTCGCCGCCCTGAAGGCGAAGAGCTCGAGCTGCCCGGCGGTGTCGTAGATCACGTAGTCGGACTCGTACGACTCGACCTCCCTCTTTATGTCCTCCACGTAATTGGCGATCATGTCTGCCGCGACGATCTGCGCTCCGTTAGGCCCGAGGCCGTACTCGCTCATTATGTCCTCGAGGCTCACGAGGTCGCGGACGTCCACATCCGGGGCGTAGGGCAAAATCTCCGCGCCCGGGTCTAGGTTCACGATGACCGTATCGTATTCGTTCTTCACCATCCACTCTCTAAACGCGGCGCTGAAGGTGCTCTTTCCGCTTCCCGCCGGTCCCACCACGAACAGGTTCGCAATCATGAGAAGAAATTGTCAAGGGTTATTTTATTCTTTTCCTCCTCCACCTTCGCCACCTCTTCCTCCTCGTAGCTCATCATGGACTCTATGCTCTCCTTCAGGATCTCAACCCTCTGCTTCAGGTAAGGGTCCACGTCGAACTCGTAAGCGAGGCGCAGCGCCTTGTCCAGGTACTTCATCACGCTCTTGGGATAGACGGTGAGAACAATTTTCCCGCCGCACTTGGGGCACACGCCCCCTATAGGCATCCTCCGAAACTTGGTGTTGCACTTCACGCACCTGAACTGCTGGGTGCCGAACTTCTTCAGATTTCCCATTATATCGCGGATGAAGTGGTGCGAGATTATGCGCGAGGCCATGTCCCGCTCATCCACAGCGCGAACCTTCTTCGCCAGGTCTATCTGTCCCTCTATCTTCTTGTTCATGTCCCCCAGGGTCTTGTACGCTGATTCGAGAACTCCGACGTTGATGTCCGTGGTGTCATGGGTAAAGCCGAAGCCCTCGTACTGCCTCTCGGTGCCCAGGCGCTTCTTCACGAAGTCCATTATGTCCTCCACCTCCTTGGGCTTCGCCTTGCGCAGGGTGGCGTAGTAGAACTCCAGGGGGTACTCATTGCCCACGTCCACGTTTAGCGCCTCCTTGTCTATCTCGCTGGGATCTATTCTCACCGTCAAAACGAGGGGGGCGTCCATCAGGCCCCCGCGCTTCGTCGGCAGGAATTTCCTGGAGAAATCCAGGAGGGCTTCCAGGAGGAGCATAATGGAATCCTCGTCCCCATCGCAGTTCCTTCTCTTCGCTGCATGGAAGAACGGGTGCGCAAGGCCGATGTTCGCATCGGTGAATCCTATTATCCTTCCGAGAACTCCGGCGGATGTGTGCGGCGCGAGGCCAATTACGAGGTGCCCTATCAAATCTTCCATGCTGCGGAGGTTGTAGTAGCGGGGCATCTTGTAGAACTTCTCCAGGAGGTCGTCCACGTAGTTTGCCACGCGGAGGAGGTAATCCCCGGCTTTCTTAGGGATGATTATATCCTGCACCTTCAATTCGAGCACCTGGTCCTCGCTAACCAGCTCGTTGCCCAGGTAGTCGCGGGTGTATCCCAACTCGCGTGCTTTCTCAACGCTCAGCCCCACTTCCCGGGGGCGGAAATGCGTAATCGCTATATCGCTCATGTCGAACCTTATGGTCCCGTCCTTGAACACCACCACGTCGTGCTTCGCTCGAAGTATTCCTTTTTCCAGCGGCTCCGGAATGAATTCCGCGGACATCATCCTCTTGACGCCCTTCACGTCCCATTCCAGCTTCACGCCCAGGTTCTCGGATGCTTTGCG
>WAOY01000137.1 GCA_015520985.1 DHVE2 group archaeon | reverse complement strand
CGGTATGACCATCCTTCCCCCCACCTTAAGCTGCTCTATAAGCGTCTTCGGAATGTCAGGGGCCCCGCAGGTCACGATTATCCTGTCGTAGGGTGCCTCGGGCCTGTATCCCATGGAGCCGTCTCCCAGGAGTATCTTGATCCTATCCCGGAATGGACACTTCTCCATGTTCTTCTTGGCGAAGTCCCTGAGCTGGGGGATCCTCTCTATGGTTATCACAGTGCCCCCAAGGGCGGCGAGGAGGCAGGCGTTGTACCCTGATCCCGTACCAATCTCCAAAACCTTGTCCCCCTCATGCACGTCCAGCAGCTCCAGCATCGTGGCAACGATACTCGGCGCGCTTATGGTCTGCTTGTACCCGATGGGCAGCGGGTCGTCGTAGTATGCCTGGGCCCGGACCTCCTCCGGAACAAAATTGGCTCGATCCACGCTCAGAAACGCCCTCTTAACCCTCTCCGACTTTATGTACTTCCACCGAAGGAGTTCCTGAACCAGGTCCTCGTTGTTCACCCGGGGTAATGTCCCTACGCATTTATTTATTTTCCCCGCCCCGGGCGCACCTGGTGCACAGGCCTACCGAGGGCAAGTAGTGCTCGTCGCACACGGGTCTGCCGCAGAGCCTGCACACATGCCTCGCCTTATTTCCGCATATGTAGCATGAGCCCAGGATCATCCCTTCCTCCTCTCCTCCAGGTAGCGGAGGTAGAATTCCGGATAGGACTCGTACTCCAGCGGGTCCTCGTAACCTGCTTCCATGAATCCCTTCAGGCGGAGCAGGCAGGAGTCGCACCGCCCGCACGCCTTCTCCCCGCCCCGGTAGCAGGACCAGGTGAGCTCGTAGGGCACACCGAGTTCCATACCTCTCTTTATGATCTCAGCCTTGGTCATGTGTATCAGGGGCGTTCTTATCTCTATGGGCCTGCCCTCCACACCCCTCTTAGTGCCCAGCCGTGCCACCTCCTGGAACGCCCGGATGTACTCGGGCCTGCAGTCCGGGTAGCCGGAGTAGTCCAGCGCGTTCACCCCGATGTATATGCGATCCGCATCAATAACCTCCGCGTAGGCGAGGGCGTAGGATAGCAGGATCGTGTTCCTCGCCGGAACGTAGGTGACCGGAATTTCCTTCTCTATGTCCTCTAGGTTCCTCTCCGGCACCTCTATGTCGTCGGTAAGCGCGCTGCCCCCGATGCTCCTAAGGTCAAGGGGAATTATCTTGTGCTTTACGCCGTAGTGCTCCGCTATCCTCTTTGCGCTCTCCAATTCCCGGGAATGTCTCTGTCCGTAATCGAAGGATAGCGCATGTACTTCGGAGCACTCCTCCACCGCTATGGCAAGGGTTGTGGCCGAATCGAGTCCGCCGGACAACAGGACCACGCATTTCATTTCAATCACCCAGAGCGAAGTATTCGCAGGCGCCCTGTCCCGGGCCCTCGTCCACGCACACCTCGATGCCCTTCACGTTTTCGGGGAATTTAACTTCGCGGAGTATCATTTTGCCTATGTATCTTGCCAGCTCCTCGGCGCTGGGGATGCCCACGTCCACGAAGACCACGTCAGATTCCGGGAAGGAGTATTCCTTTTCCCCGACCCTGGCCCTCACCGTACCATTCTCCACCGTGACCTCCACCTCCACGCTCCCCCGGGGTATGAGAACGTGATGGTCCAGGTGATCGCATATCCTGCGCACGGCTCTCTTGAGTTCAACGAAGTCAAATAGGATTCCCCGATGCAACTCTCCGAATATGCGTACCCGTACCCCGTAATCGTGCCCGTGAATGCGCGAGCATTTCCCGTGCTCGGGTATGAAGTGCGCAGCCGAGAACTTCATCCCGACCTTCCACCCGTCTATCTCGAGCATCATCCGCGAAGCATGGGTGTGAAGTATTTAAAAACTTTTCCTGATCTCGTTCAGGATTCTTCGTCCCTCGGATGTGAGCTCGAGGCTCTCCGTTAGCAGCCCGTTTAGACGGAGATCCTTCAGGATGGAATCGTAGTTCTCCCTGTCCAGGTCCAGGAGGTACGTGATCACCCCTGCGTTCCTTATACCCAGGGAAATGAGCAGGAGTACCTTGCGGTGAACCTCACCGATTTTTCTCCTTTCGCCGAAGGCGAGGCGGGATATTATTGCCTTCATCTTGGTGACCGTGTCAAAGTCCGCGGAGATAAGGGTGGTTATCACGTGCTTCCTGGATGCGTCCTCGTAGTGCCTGATCTCAAGTATGCTCCCACGGGACCAGCCCATGGGTGGGGAGACCCGGGAGTACCTGTCCCTCTCCTCAATTCCCTCGATATCTCCGTACCTCACCTCCCATAACCTGTCCCTGTACCGGAACACTATGCGGTCTCGGGTGAAATACACGTACCCCAGAACCCACTTTTTATCCTCGTAAACGCTGGAGTCCCTCCCGTAGGCGAATATGTAGTACACCCGGGCCTGGGCGAGGATCCTGTCCATCGGTATACCAACGATGCACGGTTATTTTAACTTATCCCCCTGGTTTTCAACGCGCAGAAACAGGAATTTCCTCCACACCCTCTCCTTCCTGTGGAATTCGTATATCTTGGGGATCTGGAACTCGTACTCCCCGGCGTGGGTTATCCTGCCACCCATTTCCTCGTATCTCCCGATCACGAATTCCCGGGTGCTGGCGTTGTGCAGGGCATAGATAACCCTGCCTATCTCCATGGCCTTCTCCATGAATGGCACGTCCGCGTGCCTGCGCTGGGCCCCGAAGGGCACGTTCTGGAACACAGTGTCAACCTTCCCGCTGAATCTCTCCACCGGCCCGTTGAAAACCCTGATGCTCTCACATCCCGTTCTGCGCATATTCTCCCGGAGATCCATTATGGCGTCCCCGTCGATTTCAACCGCGTGCACCTCAGAGGCACCGAGAATGCATGCCCCTATAGAGAACACCCCCGGCCCGCTGCCCAGATCCGCCACACTTTTCCCCTCGAGATCCCCCAGATTGTAGGCGAGGAAAAGGATATCGGCCGCTATGTTCGCCGGCGTGGTGTACTGCTCCAGATGCGCCTTCGGCCTGGTGAACCCGGAAAGCGACTGCAGCATTATTTCGAGTTTTTTCTTCTTCATTGCAACGCCAGATCCACGATGTGCCTCGCGAACTGCATCGCGTGCTCCCTGCTCAGGCCCTTGCTTATCAGCAGTTCCTCGATCCTCTTGATGGCGCGCCTCCACTTCCACGTGCTCTCCTCGTACTTCGTCTGGAGGATAACCCTGGCAACGTCCGCATCCAGATCTATACCGTACTTCTCCCGGAACTCTATGCGCCAGAGCGATACGACGAAATCGGGCACGTAGACCCCCCTATCCCCCCGAGGACTCGTGTACTCGTGCGATTTCCCGCTCATCGGGTTTTTTCATAGGAATGCTCCTATATGTATTTTTTGGGGAAAATTACACAGGCGCGTGGGGAATGCGAAAAAAAGATAAACCCAGGGAGCATTAGCCGACACATGAGGCTCTACGACTTCAAGAGAGGACACAGGAAGGGAATGGACGAGATACGGGGAATAATGGAAGAGATTTTCCACGACGTGCGCGAGGAGAACGGAAAACTCGTGGCTTCGTACAAGGGCCTGGAGAGGATCGAGGTGTGGCTCGAGGGAAAGAAGCTGGCCGCGGAAACTAGGAACAGGGAAGTGAGCGACGAGGAGGCCCTTGACACCCTGAAAACCTGGAACGAGTTCCTCTTCCGGGTCACGGGGTACACCGCCAAGGAGAGGAAGAAAAAGATGACGAAGACGTAGGTTCACCTGCCCAGGCAGTAGAGTTTGTAGAGGAATCCGGGGACTATCCTCTCCCTTCCCTTCAGCATCTTTTTCACAGCGTACCTGGCCACCTTCTCCGGGGAGAGCATTATCCTCTCAAGCGCTCCCGTTGGCATGTTGGCACGCCTGAAGAAATCAGTTCTCGTCGGGCCCAGGAGGAGATAGGAGACGTGAACATCCGGATTTATCTCTCGCGCGAGGCTCCTGCTGAAGTGCTCAACGTAGGCCTTTGTGGCGGCATAGGCGGAAATCTTCGGCTGGGGTCTGCAGGCTGCAACAGAGGCGACGTTCATTATGTATCCCGATGGCATAACCTCCAGCGCGACCCTCGTGAGATATGTGAGTGCAACGACGTTCAGGTTTAGCATATCAACGATCCTCTCCGGGTCCTGCTCGGGGAAATAGCCGTATATCCCGAAGCCCGCGTTGTTCACGAGAACATGCGGTTTCCTCTCTCGTACTATCTCTCCCGCCCTGCGGAAATCCCTGGAGAGGTCCATGGCGATGTATTCCGCACCCAGTTTCTCCGATGCCTTCTTCAGTTTCTCCTCGTTCCTCGATATTAGCAGGAGGTCATAACCCCTGGCGCGCAGTTCCTTCGCGATGTGATACCCCAGTCCGCTTCCCCCACCTGTGACCACGGCGAGCATACTGGTGTATTGCGGTATGGTATTATACGCTTATCAGAGCAGGGGGATATCCTCCAGGCGTCCAGCGCTCAGAATTCTCAGCAGGGAATCCCCCGCCTCCCTGACCACATCACTCATTTCGGCTCCGAATTCCATGCTCAGGGGCTGAATCCCTATGATAATGGTTTCACCGACGTATTCCCTCAGGTACGAGATGAGGAAGGAGAGCGGCATGCCGTGGGTGCTGAAGGACACACCCGGGATCTTCTCCGGGGGAATTCTCCTGATATCACCGGGCTCCAGGCCCATGAGGGCTGCGTCGACGATCACAAGGAGGTCGGGGCGGATTCTCTTTATCTCGGATGTGAAGTCCTCGGGCACCTGCCCTGCCACTATGACCTTCCACCCCTCCCTTCTGAATCTCCTCGCCACGTAAAGGCCGATGGCGTCGTCGCCCCGTAGCTCGTTCCCGATGCCCATCAGGACCTTCATCCGGCGCCCAGCTCCTCGATGATCCTCTTTACTTTGCGATCTCCGGGATTCTTCTCCTCGTACTCCCTTGCGAGATTCAGCACCTCCTCCCTCTTCCCCAGTTCCCCGGCGAGGCGGGCCATTATCTCCAGGGAGAGCGTGCCTCCTATTCTCCCGTGTATCTTCTTTAGGATCTCGTAGCGAATATCCGGTGCGACGTCGCTCATCATCGCGGGGATGAACGCGCCGTGCTCCTCCTCGCCGAGATCCAGTTCCAGGTCCTTCTCTATGTAGTCCCACATCTTGTTCACTTCGCCCTCCCTGTAGCGCACGTATGCCATCGCCCCGAGGAATTCCGGATTGTCGTGCTCGTCCCACTTCTCCAAGCATTCCTTCAACTTCTCGTAATCCCCTTCGCTCATCGGCTCCGGGCTGTCAAAGTACCTGTTCACAATCTCGTCCACGCAGTCCCCGGGGGACTTCTTTCTCCTGAACCAGTCCAACATAATTTACGAATGGGCGGTGCTTATTTTAACTTTTCCCGAAATCGAAGAGCCTGAGGAAGATGTACCTCTCCGCCAGATCGCGAAGATCTCCGTACTTTTCCTCCATGTTCAGAATCCTGCGAAGGGTCCTGTTCTCGTTCAGGAGCCCCATGAGCGATATGGCGAGGGGCTTGATTTCATGCGCAAGGGTGTGCACCTCGTACTTCAATGCGCTCCATTCCCCCTCAATTTCGAACATCTCCCTCTGGAGCTTGAGGAGCTCTTCCTTCCTCTCCTCCGCTTTTTTATCTTCCCCCGTATAATGGCCCAGGAGCGCCATCTCCACCGCCTTCTCCGGGGGTATCCCGAATTTATCCTGGATATCGTGCAGGAGGGATTCAACCTCTTCGGTGATCCTGAATTCCCTCTTCCTTATTACCCCCGCCTTCACCACTATTTCTCCCATTCCTCACCATCTCCATCAGACGCTGGTTCTCCTCCGAGAGAATGGAGATCATCTCCTCAATTTTCTTCCTGTCCTCAAGCGCCCTCTCCCTGAATTCCCTGAACCTGACGATGTCCTCCCGCATGGACTTTATCCTCTCCCTGATCTCCATCATCTTCCGCTCAAGGGCCTCGGGGTTCGATTCCTCCAGATCGAGGTACAGGGATTTCAGGCGGTAAAGGAGGTACTCGCTGAACTCCGCATCGCTCATCCATTTTATCTCCCTGAACAGTTCCTTCGGGACCTCGATTTCTATTCGCACTGGAATCACCTGCCGAACCACGATTTCCTAGTGTGCACATCCATCTCCTTGGCGAGTTCCCTTATCAGTTCCTTTGCCCTCTTGCTCAGCTTCTTGGGGACCTCTATCTCAACCCTCAAAATAAGATCTCCCCGCGTGCCCCCTCCGAAGGGCGGAAGTCCCTTACCGCGGAGCCTTATCTCCGTCCCGCTTTCCGTGCCCGGGGAAATTTTTATCCTCTCCTCTCCGTCAAGGGTGTCAACCTTAACTTCGCCTCCCAGCACCGCGGTGGGGTACGGGATCCTCAGAACGGTGTGCAGATTTTTCCCCTCTCTCCTCATGCCCTCGGGCATCTTCACGTACACGTATACGTACAGGTCACCCGGAATTCCGCCGCCCTCGGGCACCTCGCCCTTCCCGCGAATTCTCAGTATGTCGCCGTCGTCTATGCCCGGTGGAATCTGCACGACGAGGGTTTTATCCTTGAGTACCCGCCCCGTGCCCCCGCACTCGGGGCATTTCTTCTCCACGATCTTGCCCGTGCCGTGGCATGTGGGACATGGGATGACGGAAACGAACTGGAAGAACCCGTGCTGCTTCACCACCCTTCTCTGCCCGGTTCCGCCGCAGTCCGGACAGGTTTTGATTTCACTCCCCGGGGCGGCGCCGGTGCCGTTGCACACAGGGCATGTCTCGTAGGTCTTTACCTTCACCTCCCTCTTCGTGCCCGTGAGCACATCCTTGAGGTCGATTTCCACCCTCGCACTGAGGTCTCTCCCCCTCTTCACCCTGCGGGGCTCGGAGAAGAAATCCCGGAAGAAGTCACCAAATCCCCCGAATAGATCCCAGATGTCGGAAAAATGGGTGAAATCGTTCCAGGTGAATCCCTCTTCGCTGAAAACCCTGCCCTTGAGGCCCTCTTCGCCGTACTTGTCGTAAATGGCGCGTTTCCTGTCGTCCATGAGCACTTCGTATGCCTCGCTGATCTCCTTGAACTTCTCCTCCGCCTCCTTTCGGTTCTCCGGATTGAGATCGGGGTGGTACTTCTTTGCAAGTCGCCTGTAAGCTCTCTTTATCTCCTCCTTCGTTGCGTTTCGCGGCACTCCGAGGATTTCATAGTAGTCCTTGCCCATTCAGGCCTCACTTCTCCTCGTAGTTCGCGTCGTGTATCCTCTCGCCAGCGTTACCCTCGTGAGTTCCACCTTGACCCGGAGCCTGAGCTTGCGCCTGGCTCACCTGCTGGTAAATCGCCGTGCCTATCTTCTCCACCTTCTTGGAGAGCACCTCGATTTCCCTCTTCACCTCTTCCGCGTTGCCCTCCGCGAGTACCTTCTCGGCGTTCTTCAGCTCATCCTCGACTTCTTTGCGTATATCTTCGGG
>WAOY01000136.1 GCA_015520985.1 DHVE2 group archaeon | reverse complement strand
ATGGAATCCCCCTCGTAGAAGAGGTCCATCACGAGGTGGGTGAAGTTGTTGGCGAACAAGAGGACGGAGGTTATCGCGATCCGGGAGTCCCTTAGGACGTAACCTGCGAAGAGCAGAAGGAGGGGTACCTCGAAGAGGAAGAAAACATTGTGGGTGTAAGCCTTGTTGAACGCGTGCGCCCCATCAATTACGATTTCCATTATCACGGCCATGGCGATGATGTACGGTACACGGTTTCTGCGGGGAAAAATTATAATCATGGCTATAGATGCGAAGAGCACGTGGAGCACCGCGTCAAGGCCCCCTATCACCTCCCAGGGCATCATCAATTTAATCCACGCGCGGTGCAAATAAAAGGGTTGCCCCGTGAAAATCTCCGCGGATAACGAAATTACCAGAAATAATTTTCATTCGCGATAATCACGATGCAAAATATTTAAATCACCCCGACGTGATTTTTACTATGAACGGGGACCTGGAAAAGATAATGAAAGCCCTTACAGATGAGTACGCCATCAAGATACTCGTGGCGAGCTACCATCGGGAGAAGAGCGCAATTGAATTGAGCCAGGAACTCGATGTTCCCATAGCCGCCTGCTACCGCCGCCTGCACATGCTGCAGGAACTGGGCCTCCTGGCAGCGAGGGAGAGGGTCAACGGCAAGGGAAAGAAGACCAAGTACTACAACTCCCTGATAAAGAGGGCAAGGATAAGCATAGAGGACAACCACGTCGTCGTGGAGGTCACCTTCAGGTCCGGAGACATAAGGAAGTTTGAGGGAGAGATCGTGAGAAAGGGGTATGGAAAATGAGCGCGAGGTACGTGATAAACATCCCCCCGGGCAAGTTCGTGGCCATAACGCCCGGAAAGGTGCCCATAGCGCAGCTGAACTACCTGATACTGAAGCACCTAGTGGGCGAGATGAAGGCGTACGTTCTCTACATATCCGTGGGGAAACCGCACAACTACATGAGCCACCTCCTGGCCATACATGGAGTACCACAGAGGGGGATAACCTACGTTGACGTGGAGAAGAGCACAGAGCTCAGGTTCCCCCTGCGCCTGCACGACAGCATGGCGAGGGTACGAGGATTCCTGCGCAGGGACTTCGTGGCGGTGCAGGACTACGAGTACATCATAATTGATAACATAGACCATCTCGCCCATCTCTGGACCCCTGAAAAGATAACAGGGCTCCTGAGGTCCCTCAGGGAGAGTGCATCGCAGCACGGCGTGGGTGTGATATTGCCAGTCAAAAGCACTGAGAGCGACGTGTGCAGGGAGGCATTAAGCCTGTGCGATCAGGTGATAACCCTGGAGGTGAGAGAGGATGAGGATTGAATCAGGTATCCCAGGTCTGGACGATCTGATTGAAGGGGGTTTCCCGGACCCTTCCATAATCCTGGTGTACGGACCCCCGGGAGCCGGGAAGAGCATAATGTCTCTGCAGTTCCTGATGCACGGTGCATCCAGGGGCGAGAAGGGTCTCTACATAACAACCCTGAGTGAGAAGTTTGAGTGGATGGCCAGGTTCATGTCGGGCTTTGATTTCTTCCAGAGGAAGTACTTCGAGAGGGGAATGGTTGTGTATGAGGACCTGGCCAGGGACCTGAGCGACGACGAACTCGGCGTTCTCCAGAAGATAAAGGGACTGGTGGGCATGCACATGCCGAAGAGGATCGTGATAGACCCCATAAACCCTTTGCGTGAATACATGGAGAACTACCGCGAGTTCCTCTTCAACCTGGTGGACGTGATGAAGCAGTGGGACGCTGTGGTCATAATGACTTCGGAGATGGGCAGGGACTTCTGGGACGAGATGTACATGGCGGACGGGATAATAGAACTCGTGCTGAAAGGCGAGGGAGAGGTCACGAGACGGTACATAAAGGTGCTCAAGATGAGGGGAACGAACCACAGCATGACGGTGCATCCCATGTCCGTGGACCAATCGGGGATCTCGGTTCTCAAGGCTAACTTCTGAACCTCTCCCCCGTTATCCTCTCAAACATTTCCTCGTAAAGTTTACGCACCCTCTCCACCATCTCATCAGGCAGGGGCAGGATATCCGGCTCCTCTTCGCCCTTCTCCCTCGCCTTCAATAGGGCATCGTAGTAGCCTATCTCGCGGTAGTACTGCCTGACGAACTCCTTGCTGAGCTGCTTTATCTCCCCTCGCTCGTACGCCTCTCGATCCCACCAGCGGTCCTCGTCCATGGTGCCGAAGGTGTCCACCACGTAGATCTCGCGGCCCTCCCCTAAGGCTAGTTCTTTCTTCCCGTCCACATGGATGAGGTTGCGCTTCGATACCTCATCCTCGATTATTCTGTCGATCCTGAGTACCAGCTCCCTAATCTCCTCGATTTCATCTCTCTTCAATCCCCCGATCTCCATCGCCTCATTCATATCGACCTTGCGGTCGTACTCCTCGAACTTCGTGGTTATCTCGAATATCGGCTCGGGCAACCGCGCTCCGTACTCGGGCATGCTTGAAAATCCGAGTTCGCGGTAATCCACCTTCCCCTTCTTCACGCGGTCGTAAAGGGATCCTGCCAGGTAGTAACGGGTGATGAACTCGAGGGGTACGAGGAAGTTCTCCCCCTCCGGCTCACCCCGATTCAGGATTCGGAACTTCTTCACGTACATCCTGGAACCTTCACAGCGCAGGAAGTGGTTCTTTATGCCCCTATCATTTAATTTCCTGAACCAGAAAGCGGCTGTCCTGCAGAGGATCTCGCCTTTGCCGGGAATCCTCGTTGGGATTATCTTGTCGAACACCGAGATGTTGTCCGTGAAGACGAAAAGAAGCTCGTCTCCCAAATCGTAAACCTCCTTCACCTTGCCCTTCCTGATCAGTTCCATGCTTGGATAAAAAACGAGAGGGATAAAAAATTAGCGGTTAGCGTGCATCTGGAGATAGGAATAGAGCTGCCTTATGTAGCTCTTTATCTCCGCGATGTCCTTCTCCATCTTCTCCACCTTCTCCTCCAGCGCTGCTATCCTTTCCTCGATGTTCTCTCCCTGTCTCTTATACACATCT
>WAOY01000135.1 GCA_015520985.1 DHVE2 group archaeon | reverse complement strand
TTTTCCCCGACTCCTGACCAGAAGCGGTAAGGATGCGCGATTATCGCAATCCCCCCGCACTCGTGTATTCTCTCGGCAGTCTCGGCTATGCTCAATCCCCTGGGTATCTTGCAATCCACGTTGTAGGCGAGAACGTGGCCCGCGGAGGTGGAGACCTCGATACCGGAGATAACGGGGATTATCCCCAGTTTCTTCGCCTCAAGGGCTCCGCGGATCTCGTTGTGGTCCGTTATGGCCACCGCATCCAGTCCCCGCTTCCTAGCGATTTTAAGCACTTCCCTGGGCGGCAATTTCCCGTCGGGCGAATAGGAGGTGTGGATATGCATGTCTATCCTCATCGCACCCTGCCCCCGGGCGTCACGGGCTTATCAGGGACAATGAGGACATCGCCCACGTGAAGGATCAGGGGCTTCCTGTCGTGGAACACCACGCCCTCCTTTCCAACCCAGTTCTCGGGGATGGGAAAATCCACATGGTACTCCGAGCTGCCCTTGACCGCGGTGCCCTGAATATCAACGACCTCTATCTTCATCTTCTGGAACTTCTTGAACTTCAGCATTCGTTCTGGGTTGCTCTCCACACCGCTGGCCTGCACCCTTGTTCCCGGGGGCACTTCGCGCTCAGGTTTAAGCAGGGCAACGACCTTGCCATCGTCCCCGGCCAGGAGCATGCCCTGGGACTTCACGCCCCGCAGAGTCGCGGGCTCGAGGTTATAAATAACGAGAACCTCTCTGCCCTCCAGTTCCTGCGGAGCGTAGTATTTCTTCAGTCCCGCCACCACGGTCCTCTCCTCGTCCCCCAGATCAAGCGTGACCACGTAGAGCTTGTCCGCGTCCGGATGGTCCTCCACCTTCTTAACCCTTGCAACCCTTATGTCTATCTGGGACCACTTGTCGTACTTCTCCTCGCCCCTCTCTATCTTCTTAAACAGGTGCTCCGGCTCCCGCAGTTTTCTGCCTACGGGGAGATTCTTGATGGAATCGTTCCAGCCATGCTGGTGCACCGAGTCATCGTTGCCCAGGAAGTACCATATCCTATCGGAGGTGAACGGGATGAACGGCGCGCCGAGAACTGCAAGGGCCTGGGCAATCTGAAGGCTTATGTTTATCGCGGTGCCGCATGCCTCGCGATCCTTCTTGCAGAGGTCCCAGGGGGCCTTGCGCACGAAGTACGTGTTCCCGAAGCGAACCAGGTTGAGCCACTCCTTAAGCGCGAGGCGGAACTCCACGCGATTTAGATGCTCCTCCATCCTCTTGCGGGTCTGCATAATCATCTTTATGGCTTCCCGGTCCAGGTTATCCACCTTGCCCCGCGGGGGCACCTTGCCGAAGTGCCGGTAGGCGAAGCTCAGGATCCTGTACATCAGGTTCGCGAACTTGTCCACGAGGGTCTCGTTTATAGTGGAAATGAAGTTGTCCCATGTGAAATTGAAATCACGATTCTCCGGCATATTCATCGCGCCGTAGAACCGTATCATATCCGGGTGGAAATTCTCCAGGAGCTCCGGCATCCACACCCCGATCCTCTTGCTCTTGGAGAACTTCTGCCCCGAGAACTGCAGATACTCATTGGCGACGACCTCATCCGGCAGGTGTAAATCTCCGTGCGCCATAAGCATCGCGGGCCATATTATCGTGTGGAATGGTATGTTGTCCTTCCCGAGGAAGTAGTAATGCTTCGCCTCCTCGCTCTTCCAGAACTCCTCCCAGGACTTTCCGTTCCTCCGGGCCCACTCCATGCTAGCCGAGAGATACCCGATCACCGCATCAAACCATACGTAAATCCTCTTGTTCTCGTACCCCTCCAGGGGCACCTCCACGCCCCACTCGATGTCGCGGGTTATGGCGCGGTCCTTCAGCCCAGAGTTCAGGAACTGCATCGTGAACCTCTTCACATTATCCTTCCAGTGCTCCTTCGTCGCAACCCATTCCTTCAACTCGTCCTCAAGTTTGCTCAGGGCGAAGAATATGTGCTTGCTCTCCCTGAATTCCGTCGGCGTACCGCATATGGCGCAACGTGGATTGATCAGGTCCTTCGGATCCAGTGTTCTGCCGCAGTTGTCGCACTGGTCCCCGTGCGCGTTCTCGTAGCCGCAGTACGGGCATGTGCCCACTACGTACCTGTCCGGCAGGTATCTTCCGCAGGAAGGGCAGTACGGCAGGAGCATTGTGTCCTCGTAGAGATACCCGTTCTCCCACAGCCTGAGGAAGAATTGCTTCACAACTTCCTCATGGTTGGGCGAGGAAGTCCTGTAGAAAAGGTCGAATGAAATTCCGAGCTTTTCCATCACCTCGCTGTTTATCCGGTGGTACCTGTCCACTATCTCCTGGGGGTTCTTGCCCTCCTTCTCGGCGGTGAGGGTTATAGGGGTCCCGTGCTCATCGCTCCCCGATACCATGAGAACTTCGTTGCCGAGCATCCTCTGGAACCTAGCGAATATGTCCGCGGGGAGATATGCGCCCATTATGTGTCCGAGATGCACGGCGCCGTTCGCATACGGCCATGCAACACCAATGAACACCTTCATAGTCTTGGGAATGCCTATTCCCTTTTAAATATTTGTGCGCCTGGACCGCTTGTTACACTCATCCTGGAAAAATTCTGCAAAAAGGTTATATTTAATTGCCCCATACACACCCCGAGATGCCCTCAGAGTACAGCGTGAAGATAGAGGAAATCATGACGAGGGAGCTGGGCCAGCTGGGCAAATTCGTGATAAAGAAGCAGTGCAGGGATCTCGGGATAGACCCGGACAACATAAAGAAGGAGGATGTCCCGAAACTGGCCCGGGCCCTGGGAAAGGTCATGATGACCTTCGGCGGGGAGGAGAAGGCGAAAGAGGTGGAGATGGAAATAAGACGGCTCATTCGCTGATCTTTTTGACCTTCTCCTCGCGGGAGAGGAGCACGACGCGGCTGTCCTCCTTTTCGTCGGCGTAATGGTACGAGGTCTCCTCGGCTAGTTTTCTTGCGAATTCTCTTATCTCCCCGTGGCTGGGCATGTTCTGTATGCTGAGCCTCTCCCGGGAATAGCCGACGAAGACGTAGGCCTTCGCCTCTATGAAGTCTGGCTCCGCCATCGCGTCAAGCTTGGCGTACTCCTTCACATACTCCATATTCCACCCCTTGACCAGGGTATGCCTTATAACGGTCCTGGTGTCAAGGGAAGGTAGCAACTCTAGGGTCCTCCTGAGCCGTTCCCACCCGTTGCGTATGAGGGGGACGAGGAGCTTGCGGTATATCTCCTCATTTGGCGCCGCGAGAGTCACGTACAGTTGAGTGGGCAGAGGATCAAGGTTCTCCAGCACCTCCGGCATTATACCATTCGTCACAAGGAATGTGGTGAAGCCGCGCTTGTGGTACTCCTCTATGAGTTCGCCCAGTCTCGGATAAAGCGTGGGCTCTCCTATCAGCGATATGGCCACGTGCTTAGGGTTCATCGCCTCCTCCCACT
Source organism: DHVE2 group archaeon (assembly GCA_015520985.1). Taxonomy (GTDB): domain Archaea; phylum Thermoplasmatota; class Thermoplasmata; order Thermoplasmatales; family Aciduliprofundaceae; genus JAADDK01. Next base: position 3,136 of record WAOY01000135.1, on the reverse strand, counting down.
TCTTGGGATCAACCCGGGGATCCCCCTTGTAGCCGACGATGAGCCTCCTCTGCTGCCTTATGCTCTCCTCCACTATGAACTCTGGATCGTCCACTTCTTGGAGGTACACTTCGCTGAAACCCTGGAATCTCCAGCAGAACAGGCAGTTCTGGGTGCAGTTGTTCACCGCGGGGCTCATCTGAAGGCAGCGGTGCGTCTTTATCCCGTAGAACTGCTGCTTATAGCAAAATCTATTTCTAAGGAGACTCTCGCGAAGCCAGTGGCAGAGCTTCACGGCGCTGTGATTGCCCACGATGGCATAGCCCTGCCTTTCAAGTATCCTCCTCGTCTCGGGGTCCATGGTTATCGCCATCGCTCATATTATTTAAATCTGCTCCCCTGAACCTCTTGCATACGATGTACACCTCGGAACTCTCCGGCTTGGACGCCTTCGGCTTGTGCACCTTCACCAGCTCAAAATCCCTCTTCAATTCTTTTACGAAGCCCCTTATCATATCCCCCTGGAAGACCTTGACAACCATGTGGCCCCTGGGCCTTAGGAAGATCCTGGCTATTTCATGCGCCCTCTCCGCGAGTTCAATGGACCTGGCGTGGTCCCAGGAAGTAACGCCGGATATCTTGGGGGCCATGTCCGACAGGACCACGTCCACCTTCTCCACCCTCTCGCGAATCCTCTCGATGGTTTCATCGCTGAAAACGTCGCCGCGGATGTACTCGACACCGGGAACCCGGACGGGCTTCAGATCCACCGCTATGACGCGACCGGTATCGCCGACCAGTTCCCGGGCGACCTGGCTCCAGCCCCCCGGAGAGGCGCCGAGGTCGAGGACAACGTAACCTTCGCGGATCAAATAAAAGCGCTCATCCATCTGGATGAGCTTGAAGGCGGCGCGGCTCTTGTAGCCGCTCCTCTTGGCGAGGTTGTAGTAGTAATCCCTGCGCCTCTTCAATGTCCCTTCTCCTCTTCCTCAACGTGCTTCCTGTAGGCCTCAACGTCCATGAGATCGTTTATCTCGTCGGGGTTGAGGATTTCGATCTCTATCATCCAGTTCTTATAGGGGTCTTCGTTGAGCAGTTCGGGCTGATCCACAATCTCCTCGTTCACGGCCACGACCTTGCCCGAAAGGGGCATGTAGACGTCGCTGGAACTCTTGACGGATTCAACCACGCCGAATGGCTCGCCCTTCTTTATCTCATCCCCGACGTTGGGGAGTTCAACGTAAACGATGTCGTTGAGCTGCTCCTGGGCGTAGTACGTGATCCCGACCTTCGCCCTGTTGCCCTCGATCTTGACCCACTCGTGAGTCTTGGTGTACTTCAGATCCTCAGGATACATATCGATCACCTGCGGGGTTAAAAGTGTGCCACGATAAAAATCTTTGCCCGGTTCCGTGGAGGGTGATAATATGTCCGTTTCGAAAAGACACAATGCCCAAACAAAAGTCTTAAATAAGTTATTATGGATATAGACCTAAGAAATACAAGGAGGAAGAGGGTGTGACAAGATGGGGCATAATAACGCTGTACAATCCGTCCAGGATGTTATAAACGCAATAATCAACGCCATGCTAATTGAAAAGCACCGTGATGGTGATTACCATGGGATTTCTATATTCTTGCCGGATGATCAATCCTATTACAGTGGAAGTGATCGTGATATCTACAGGAACTTAGATTTCTCAGATGCTACATACTGGGATGACTTCTTAGATAGATTATATGGGGAGGTGAACGTCTAATGATTATGCGGAAGATTCTAACCGTAGTCGTGTTTATAATTTTTTCAACTGTTATTCTTTTTGTTTTCACTTCCCCCAGTTATGGTGTGGAATCTCAAAAAGATAATGTGAGAATACTTTGGAAATTTGACCCATGGGAATCAAGTACATGCTGTAAACCTTGGGTTAATTATATCTTGCTGGACGCCTATCAAAATGTATATGTATATGAGCATAAAGAAGATGGTATCGGATACATCTATAAATTATCCCCAAATGGTACGCTTCTATGGAATGTTACCCTACCAGCAGATAGTATAGGTTCAATGCCATTAGCTCTTGGTTCAAATAATACGTTCTATGTTGCCACATGGTATCTGCCACCTCCTCTCGGAACACCACTTCCAAGTTATTTATATGCGTATTCCTCAAATGGTGTACTTGAATGGAAGCTAAACTTGGGTTATGACGGCCCTTTTAGTGGTATCCGCATTGTAAAAAATCACATTTATTTGAAAAGTGGGAGATATTTATATAGCATAAGCGAAAAGGGAAAAATCCAATGGAAAAAGCAAATGCATGGTGCACCGAGGACTCCAGCGTACTTTAAAGACACATTGTATGTAAGCGATATTAGTTTCTCAGGGGGACACATAAACGCAAGTTATCTCTACGCAGTAAATCCGAAGGGTGATATGAAATTAATATACAGTATGAAAAAATCTGCTATATCCTCCCCTGTTATAGACAAAGATGGAAATATATATGTGTATTTTGATCAACTGTTGTATGCATTACATACCGATGGACGTGTGAAATGGACAACAAATGTGGATGGTTCTCTTCCCGCAATAGGGAGCAATGCATTGTATCTAACACATCATAGCATACATATACCTGGAACTTCAAACGAGCTTTACGCCTTGTCAAAAGAGAATGGAAAAATTTTATGGAGACTCAAAATTGATAGAGATAACACGACCGCAGGGGTATATGTCACACCACCAGCAATTGATAAAAATGAAAATATTTACTTGGGTGACTGGTACTCTAAAAACAATACCGGATATCTATATTCTATATCTCCAGATGGAAAGATGAGATGGAAGCTCCACCTAGATGCAGGAATCATCGCCACCCCTGTTATAGGGAGTAATAGAACGGTATATGTAGGAACTATTAATGGAAAAGTGTATGCTATCAAATATACCGATACTGCTATGCCTATAAAGCCCACCTCCTCCCACGATTACCTTTACTTTATATTATGGGGCTGTTTAATAGCCGCAATTGCGAGTGCTATTATTCCATATTATTGGTATAGGAGGCGAAGGTCGTGATATCACTAGAGATCATGAAAAATTCAACTTGGGGCACACCCGGCACTTATAGATCCACGGACTTTGCACAATATACGG
>WAOY01000134.1 GCA_015520985.1 DHVE2 group archaeon | reverse complement strand
TCCCCCTTCAGGAGTTCCAGCGCCGATTCGCTGAGCGTCTCCACACTCTTGCGGGTGATCTCGAGGTACTCCTTGATATTGCTGTTCTTCAGGAACTCTATCGCGTCCTGGGAGGGCTTCCTCAGGGAGATTATCCTGCTCACCTGCTGTATCTTGTCTATGACCTTGTCAATCTGCTCGGAGAGGTTTATGAAGATAGCCCTATCCTCTGGAAAGAGCAAGCCCTCGGAGAAGAGGAGTTCGTTCTTCCTCCTCAGCTCGTCCCCCTCCTTCTCCTTCTCGTAGATGATCCCCTCTATCTTCTTTATCATATCCCAGTCAGAGTTGAGAAGCGCGTCTACTTCCTTGGAAAAAAGGTCCATACATTCAAGGGCAATTGTCGCATGCTTCTTGTAGTTCTCAATTGCCTGCTTTTCCCTCTTGGATTTGAACATCAGAGCCACCGGCGGGAATCGAACCCGCGACCTCCACCTTACCAAGGTGGCGCTCCACCGGCTGAGCTACGGTGGCTTGCACCGGTGAATTAACTTCCTATAAAAAAAGTTTTCTGAAATGTGTGCGAAGGGGGGATGCGCTAGGAAACTCTTATCACTGTAATCACATCCGTCTTAGTTTCCCCGCCGTACTGCATCTTCACCTGGATCTCGTCCTCCTGCACGCCGCTGGACAGGGTCACGCCCTGAACGTGGAACGCCACAGTGCCTCTCTCGTCGGTCATCCCCGCCTCCGCGATGCCGCAGCCGTCCAAAATGACCTTAACGTCGGGCAGGGGATTTCCATTTTCATCGTACACCGTTATGTTCACCCAGCCGCTCCAGGTCTCCTAAAAAAAGAGGAGTTAGTACAGGTCCTCCAGCAGGGACTTTATCGCCGGGAAGTCGTCAAGGCGCGGGGTGCGCATAACGTACACGTTGTTCCCCGACCTCAGGGAGACGTCAATTATGTCCTTGAGAAACTGCATCACCTTCTTAGGCTCCGTGGAAGAGAGAACGAAGTCGAAGCTCTCAAAGAAGACGTCGCGATCCCCTATTTTGATTATCTTGTCCATGCCCTCGAAGACCAGCCGATCTGGGGTGAAGGACTTCGTCAACTCTATGACATGGTTGTTCTCCCCGTATATCCTCTTGATCTGCTCCTGCGTCTTGGCCGTGATTATTATCATGTTCTCCCTGCCCTGCATCTCCTCCTTCGTGACCTGCCTCACCCTGGGATCCGGTATGGGTATCGGAACCTCCACGAAGTTGTCCGCAATTCCCTCCATCAATTCCTTATCGGTGTTTAGCGCCACGATTATGGTCAGGCCATCCGCCAGGCGGTTGACCTCGTGGAGGAAATCGAGGAAGTACTCGCGGCCGTACTGCTCCACCAGAAATTCGGCGCCGTGGATCAGGATCAGCTTTCCACCCTTGTTCACGAAGTTTATCACGTTGTACATGACTTCGAAGGCCAGCTTGTCGGGGGATATGCCCTCCTCGGATTTCCCTGGGAAGTAGGTAAGCCAGATTATTGGGCTCTTCTCCAGCTTGTACCTCTCCCGTATAACGTTCGGGGGCTTGATCGTGATAATGAGACCTGGCATTTTCGCGGATAGCCTGCGGAATGCCAGGAACGCAGCGTGCTCGTTTATGACGGCGTTTATGAGCCCGTCCTCCACCTCTATCTTCTCCTCGGGTATGAACTTCTCCTTGGCCACCTCGTAGGAGAACATCTTGTACTTCACTATCGCTATCGTCAGGAATATGCCCGCTATGGGCAACGCGGATATTGCGCTGAAGTACTCCATCCCCGGGATGAAAGTTGGCAGAAGCTGTCCAGCGCCGGCCCAGAGAAGGGTTATCCACATCCCCGTTGCGATGTAGGTGGACTGTATCTTCTGCACCCTGGTGGGGGCGGTGACCATTGAGTAGTGGATCACGCCCACCGAGATCAGGAGTATGGCGGCGGCCCAGATCAGGTACATGGGCCACAGAACCCCACGCACTCCCCCCGTGGGCCCGCAGGCCACTATGCTCGGAGTCGCCAGATTGGATATGGCCATGAAGTAGGAGAGTATGTAAACCGAAGGGAGGGAGTAGTAAAGCTGAAGTTTCCTGGGGAAAACCACCACCAGGTGGTACATACCGGTGGCCGCCATAAGTATCCCGAGGATTATCATCCTGAAGGTGTAGCAGTCCACCAGGGGATCCACGCCGGAAGCGTAGGTTATCACGTATGGGAGGGACATCAACGCGGAGCCGAGGGCTATCTCACCGAAGATGAGCGTGATCTTGTTTTTAATACCGTTGCGGTAAGCGATGTAAGTGAACAACGCTATGAATATGGATATCGTAACCCACGCGGAGGCGTAATTCACTATGCTTGCCATACCCGGACATTCATGGTGATTACATTATTAAAACTTGTCCCCTCGTCCATCGGAGGATACGCGACGCTCTCAGGAAAATATAAATAGTTTGAAATTGATAGGAGATGCGTGAAATGCCCCCGGTGCGGAACGGAGTTCTACGGAGATAAGTGCCCCAAATGCGGTTACGAGCCGACGGACTACGACATATCTCTGGACACGCTCATGCGCATAACGGGGGTCGGGAGGAGAAGAGCCGAGGAACTGTACAAGGCAGGGTACCGCGACATAGAGAGCATAGCGCGGAGCAAAGAGGAGGACCTGGCCAGGGTCAGGACCATTGGCCCAGAGCTGGCTAAGAGGATAAGGAATGAGGCGCGGAAATTCGTGGAGGAGGAGCCCGAGGAATTCGTTAGGATATGCCACGTGTGCGGTGCGATAATTCCCCCCGGGGCCGACAGATGCCCCCGGTGCGGGGCACCGGTGTCGCAGGGGGCTGAAGAGGAGGAAGAGGGAGAGTTAGAGGAGGAGACCACCCTCGAGAGCAGGGCTATATGCCCCTTCTGCGGGGCGCTGATTCCCAGGGACGCGAAGACGTGCCCGGTTTGCGGTGCGAACGTGGAGAACGTGCCCCTGGAGGAACCGAGGCCCATGGAGGACCCCAGCGAGGTCCTCAAGAGGTTCTTCGGGGTCTCAGAGATCCCGAAGGTTGTTGAGGAAGAGGAGGAGAGCGCCGACATACGCGTGTGCCCCAACTGCGGAGCGATAGTTGTGAATCGGGATACGTGTCCCTTCTGCGGCACTCCCCTGCCCAAGGTGGAACCCAAACCCCTCCGGGAGGAGGAGATTGACCTCAGCGAACGTTTAAGCGTGTGCCCCAACTGCGGGGCCTTCGTATCCCCAGACGCAAAGGTTTGTCACATATGCGGCGCCGAGATTGGAGAGAGGGAAGAGGAGGAGATGGGTATAAGCATGGCCGACCTGCTGCGAGGAGGGGTCGGCGCGGCGGCGATGGAGGAGGCCGGCGAGGCCGTGGAGCCCATGCTGGAAACGGGTGGAGGCATGGAGGAAGATAGCACAGCGGCTACGGCGGAGGAGAATCAGGATGTCATAAGCCTGGAGGACCTGGAGGACATAGAGAGGAGCCTCACCCCAGAGATGGAAGAAATAGAGGGGCTCGCGGAGGAAATAACCGAGGCGCAGGTACCGGAGGAACCCGGGGAGGAGATAGCCACGGAGGATCTGCGGGAGATCGAGAAGATCCTCGAGGAGGAGAAGGTAAGCGAGGCGCTGGAAGAGCCCATCCCAGAGCGAAAAAAAGTGGTGCCCCCACCAAAGGAGCTCCCAGAGGAGAGGAAAGGGGAAGTGCCCATAGAAGAACCCGGGTTCTGGGAGAAGATAAACGAATTCATAATGAATTTCGGAACCGCGGAGGACATCCTCTCCTTCTCTCCCCTCCTGGTGCTATTGATCTTCATCCTGTCGGCAGGTGCAATGAGCGGCGATGTGCTCAGGGTGTTTGAGGGGACCACGGCGATGTTCATGGGTGCCCTGGCCCTTGTACTCGGACTGAACGCCTACAGAACCTTTAAGGGCTTCTCCAGGAAAGAAATAATTTACGGCCTTGCGATATCCCTCTCCCCTGCGGTTACGCTCTTGCCCTACGGGTTGTACCTGTCCATAGGGGCTATGATCCTCATCGCCCTGTTTCGCCTAAGGCAGTCCTTCGATTACTGGATCCCCTACGCCGCCCTCTCCGCGTTCTCCGCCCTTTACATATCAAGTGCCCAGCCCCTGGCATTCATCGCCGCTGGCCTCTTTTCGGCGCACCTCATCGCCAGGTACGGTGAGATGGGCATAAGGGTAAGGCACGAAGAGAGCCTGAGCGTCGGAAAGCTCTACGAGATGGGCATGGAGGCGTTCTCGGACAGGAGGTACTACGACGCCATTTATTACCTCCGCAGGGTCCTCAAGCAGAGGCCAAACGACGTGAACGTTATGAACACCCTGGGCCTGGCCTACGGGAGGATAGGAAACACCGACATGGCGATAGAGATGTTCCGCAGAGCGCTAAGCATAAATCCCAACTACAAGGTGGCCTGGAACAACCTGGGGAACGTCTACGCGAGGATGGAGGACTACGACGAGGCCATGAAGTGCTACCGCAGGGCCCTGCAGATCGACCCAGATTACGAGGATGCCCTACTGAACATGGGCTACGTGATGATCCGCCGGGGGAAGTACGGCGAGGCCATGCGCATAGCGGAGAAGATGAAGGCCACATCGCAGACCTGAGGTCAGGCTAGCTCCATCTCCCTCTCCAGAATACGGAGGTACTTCTCGTCGATGGTCTTGGGGTTGAGGGATATGATCAGTATGGTCTTCGTCTCCGAGATCTCGTCCACCATGTGCCTTATGAACTGTATCACGGATTCGGGGGAATTCTTGCTCATCAGAAAGTCAAGTCCGTCCAGGTAGATTATCCTGTTGTCCTTTATAAGGTCCTCCAGGAAGTAGTTCAGGTTCTCCAGTACGGGGGGCACCGAAGCAAGCTCGGTCTTGTGGTCCGTGAGCCAGTATATGCCTGTGGATATGCCGTAGAGCTGCTCGAACCTGCCCGGGTTCATCCTCGTGATGATCACCGGCTCGTGGCCGCGGTCCATGGCCTCCTTCAGGTAGTTTATGGAGCGGTAGGGCTTCTCCTCCTCCACGAGGTAAGATATCCCGGGCTGCAGGGAGATGCGGTTCTTCAGCATGTCCGCAGCCATGGCTATGCTCGGCTTCTCCCCGAGTATGCGGGAAAATGCCACCACCTTTTTCAGGGAGGCCACGAGCCTGCTGAGGTTCCTTATCCTCTTTGCCAGGTAGTATATGACCTCCTCGTCCACCCGCATTCCCATGGCCCTGGCCTTCTCCTTAAGTATCTCCACCCTGGCCTCCTCCGGTGGGTGGGTTACCTCTATGGATACGCCGGCCTCCAGTTTGGCGCGCAGGGAGGGCTCCATGGCGTAGTACCTCATCCTGAAATTGGAGGCCAGAACTATCTGCTTCCCCTCCTTGGAGAAGTTCTCCAGTATCAGGTTCACCAGCGGATGCTTTTCCTCCCTCTCCATCAGAAGGTGGAAATCGTCTATGAGGAGGACATCGGCGTCGAGGTTCACGGAATTGTCGAGGAGGATCTCCTCCGAGTTGCGGTACATAACCCTCTTGCCCTTCTTCACGAACTCGTTGCCTATGGCGTTCAGCAGATGAGTTTTGCCCGTGCCGCTCTCACCCGTTATTATAAGGGGGTTTATGCTTCCGGGGTCCTCCAGGATCTTCCTCGCAGCAGTATACGCTAGTTCGTTTCCCTCGTGTACGATGTAGTTGTCAAAGGTGTAGTTCGGATTGAGGCCACTTTTAAACTCCTCGCTCCTCACCCCAGCCAGGAGGTTGAATATCTCGTCCTCGCTCACCTCTATGTCCCTCTTTCTCCTCACGTACTCGTCTATCTCATCCGCGTGATCTTCAAAGATGCTTGGATCCTTGAGAATCCTGCGGAAACGCGTGGCCTGCGGATCCTCGTAGTCCTTTATCATCTCCTCGTACCTCTTCATCTCGGGGATGAGCCTCTTGTATTTGTTGTACAGCCTCACAAACTCCCGCGCATCCCTTCGCTTGAGGCTATCGTAGATGGGATCCAGGTTGTACCCTTCCCGGTACCACCTTCGCAGATCTTCCTTGATCTCTTCGATCTTCTCCCGCTTTGTGGCCACGGGTGAAATAATGTTCAGGAAGTATATAATGTTTTTACCAGGATGCGCTGAAAAATTCAGAGAATTGGTGAGTTTCGCATCCAGTCCACGTCGCTGATGTACAGATCCCGTATGTCCTCCAGGCCGAGGGTTATCATGGCCAGGCGCTCCAGCCCGAGGCCCCAGGCGAGAACAGGGTACTTGATCCCCAGGGGCTCAAGGACTTCAGGGCGGAATATCCCCGCGCCGCCGAGCTCGAGCCATTTGCCCCGGTAGTTCACCTCTATCTCCAGACTCGGTTCCGTGTACGGGAAGTACGATGGCCGGAACCTTATCTCCGGGAATCCCATGCGGCTATAGAATTCCTCCAGAATTCCCAGGAGGAGAGAGAAGTCGGCGTCCTCGTCCATGTATATGCCCTCGATCTGCGTGAACTCCGGGAGGTGCGTGGAGTCCATGTTTTCCCTCCTGAAAACTCGTCCTATGGAGAACATGCGCACCGGTGGATCTCTGTGCCCGTACAGGTAGCGGATCGAATTTACGGTGGTGTGCGTCCTCAAGAGAGTTCTCTCCGCCTTATCCCTGCTCCAGGCGTATCTCCACCCCTGAGAGATATCTCCGCCAGTCTCGTGCATCTCACGGACCTTCTCCATGTACTCCTCGTCCTCTACGGGGATCCTTTCCGGTTTTTTCAGGTAGAAGGTGTCCTGCATCTCCCTGGCCGGGTGGTCCTGGGGGATGAAAAGGGCGTCCATGTCCCAGAAGGCGTTAATCACGTAATCAGTTTCGACTTCAATGAATCCCATCTCGACGAATATGCGCCTTATTTTCTCAATTATCCTGGTGAGGGGATGCTCTTTTCCCCCGTAAATTTTGGGAGCGAAGAGGGTGACGTCGTACCTCTTCAACTCGTATTCCCTCCACTTTCCCCCTTTGAGCAACTCGGGGGTGAGCTGCGTGATTTCCTCCTTTATCTCCAGGGGCGAGGAGGCCACCTCTTTGCCGATCTTGGTGAGCTCCACGAACCTCTTTACCTTCTCCCTCTTTTTCACGAGGCCTCTCCTCTTCAGGAGGTCCCTTATCACCTCCATGTCCACTTCATCCTCGCTGAGGCACCCCTTCCTCATTTTCTCAATGACCTCCTCCCTCCTCCTTATCTCATCCTCAACATCCCTGAAAATCAGCTTGCCCCCGACGATGGGGATCCCGTACTTCCTCAGATGCCCTATGCCTACGCCCACCACCTCCCGGGGGAAGAGCTCCGATAACTCCCTCATCTCTATTTCTCCCCTCTCCTTTAGGACATCGTAGATGAGGCGCTCCGGCAGCTTTTCGTCGCGGTTCAGACAGTACTCCACCTGGAGCTTCTCGTGGATCTTCACGAGGCCCTTCACCTTCATCCAGGAGATGGCGTTCATCACCTCCACCAGGGAGAAACCCCGCTGGACGATCTCGTCCACGTCCACCCTATCCTTCCCGATCTCCCGGATGGCGAGGAGCACCTTCTTCTCCAGATTGCTGAGCTCCATAGCGCGGTATGGGCTTCGGGTTTAAAAACCTTTAACCCTTCTCTTCGCCCAGGAGCTTCCTGCTTAACAGGGGCATCCATGCGGACTCGAGGATCATGGAGAGGAACACGGTCATCAGCGCGGATACCAGGATTATCTCACCCCAGTGCACGAGGTTCGCATCTCCAAACGCCCTTCCTATGGCAATGGGCAAGGTGGCCATGCTCGCAGCCACCGCTCCCTTGGGTCCCTCCAGGGCGATGAACAGGTACTTCTTAACGCCTGTTTTGGGAAGGATTACCAGCGATGCCAGGGGCCGGGCCACGAAAATGACGAAGAGTGCCACGATAGTGCCGTAAACTATCGCGTTCATGGTATCCCTGGACAGATCCAGCGCGGAGCCCAGCAGGACGAATATGAGTATAATGGAGAAGGTGGAAAGCGTGTCCGTGAACTTAGCGTTGTTTTCTATGGCCTCGTCCATCCTCTCGGACCTGCGCCTGAATATAAGGGCGTAGTTAGACAGTACTATCGCCATCACCGTGACAACGAGGAATCCAGACGCCTTTATGAATTCTCCGAAGACGTAGGCGCCGAAGGCCATTGCGAGCACGAGAATTTCCGCGTAGGGGTGCTCCGTCACCTTCAGCTTCGCCATGGTGTAGTACGTGAGCGCCGCGAAGCCCAGGCCAAGAAGTGCCGAGGCAAGTGTCTGATATAGGAAGAAGAAGGTGGCCGCGAGGTAAAGCGTGTTGCTGGGCACGATCAGGATTACGTCCTGAAGCGCGGGCACCTCCGGAATTATGAATATGAATGCCACGAGAGTTAATATTATCGCGAGGGGTCCGTTGAAAATCGCCTCCGTGAGTATTATCGTCTCGGTGTCCTTGTCAATCCTATGCACTTTGAAAAGGGGAACCAAAGTGGCGGGATCCGTGCCCGATACTATTGCCCCAAAGAGGAAGCCGATAACCCACGGCACATGGAACACCAGCTGGAAGAACCAGCCGGCAAGGAGGGCGGTGAATAGCAAACCGAGGGTGTCTAAGAGGCCGATCACCACCATGTGCTTCCTCAGCAGGGATATCTTCAGCTGGAACCCCGCTGCGAGCATAACGATGAACAGGCCGAAGGCTCGGATATAGTAGAAGAGCATCCTCGCAGTCTCGGGGAGTATTAGGTGCAGAATAGGCCCCACGAGTATGCCGAAGAATATGAGAAGAGGCGTGTATGGAAACTTTGTCTTCTTGCTTATGAGCATCGAGGCGATCCCTGACAGGAAAACTATCATGAGGGCGAGGGCAATTGCCTCAATTCCGAACTCCATGGCCACAGAGGGTGTGAATCCCATAGCAGAGGATAAATCGCAAAGTATAAAAATATACCCCCACCAAAAACTGGGTGCCCGGGCAAAAATTATATACCCAATCGCTTTTCGCTTCAAAAAATATTGAAATGGTGGTTCATTATGTTCAGGAAAGTCCTGTTTGCAACGGATTTCACGCGATACTCTATGAACGCGCTTAGATACGTCATAAAGCTTAAAGAAGCAGGTACAGAAGAGGTGGTAGTCATACATGTCATTGAAAATGCCACGTTGGAGGCGATGGTAGAATCGTGCATATGGAGCAAGGAAGATGTGCAGAAATGTGAAGAGGAAATAAAAGAAAAGGTCATTTCTGAGGCACAGGATAAGCTAAAAAGCGTGAAAGAAGAACTGGAGAAACACGGTATGAAGGTTAAAATCTTTGTGAAGGTAGGTAAACCCGCTGTTAAAATAGTGGAAACTGCCAGGGAAGAGGGGGTATCACTCATAGTTCTGGGATCCCACGGAAAAAGCAGGATTGAGGACGTCCTTATAGGAAGCGTAGCCGAGAATGTGGTGCGGCACGCCGCAAACATACCTGTATTGCTGGTCAGGGGGTAATGCGTATGGCGGAAAAGCAACCCCTAAGAAGATTCATAAAGATTACCAAGTGGATGGTCGGTCACATTGTAATACCTGTGAGCATAGTAATGGTGCTTGGCCTGATTGTCGGATTCTTCATACCCCCATCTGTATCTTCCAAACTTGAGTTTACCGTCATCATAGGATTATTTTGGATGCTCTATCCAATGATGATCGATCTTCACATGGGAGAACTGAAAGAGGTTATCAAAAGACCTAAAAAAATAGGTCTGTCCCTCTTTATCAATTTCATAATATCCCCACTCGTGATGGGTGCATTGGTATGGTTGCTTATGGGTCCCAACTCTGATCTGGGTGCGGGAATGATACTGGTAGGGGTTAGTCCCTGCTCCGCCATGAACACCGCTGCGTCTGCATTTGTAGGCGCAAATATTGAACTCACACTCGGGATCGTTGCGGTGAGTTATCTTCTAACGATTATAGCTGCACCCGGTTGGGCAACGGTGCTGATACACAGAACAGTGCCAGTACCCTTTCTCTTCATGGTGAGACAGATCGCTCTGGTGATTCTTATTCCCATGTTCCTGGGCTGGATTACCCGCGTTGCTTTACAAAGGAAGCTGGGTGAGGAGAAGTACCTGCAAATAGTTCCATCCTTCGAGGGCTTTTCCTTTTTAGGTGTGCTGTTCATGATCTTCTTCCTGTTCGTTATAAACGGAAGGGGCATTATATCTCACCTGGGACTACTGGCCAATCTCATAGCCGTTTCTGTATCCTTCTTTGCGATAATGATGCTCATAGGGATATATCTCCCACGAGCAATGAAATTCAATTACAGGGACACCGCATCGATAACGATAACCTCCGTGGCAAAAAACGAGTCCATAGCGATGGCGCTGGCATTCATGCTTTTCGGAGCTGATGCAGCCATAGGCGTTGCCATAGGCGGAGTGCTTGTGCAGGTTCCCTTCATGGTGTTTTATATACAGACGATATCCAAGAGGCTCAAGAAGAAGTGGGAAGACGACGGTGATACTGCGGCTAATTAAGCACTCTCATCCGATTTCCTATTTTTTATTAGATGTGAAAACACCCGCGCGTATTGATAAGGTCACGTATTATCGTAAGCCTAGTGCCTTTCCATTTTCCAAAATATTTATATCTCTGCCGGGAGTTATAGAGATATGTGCTACAAGCAAGAAAAACAGCGCCCCGGCCGGGATTTGAACCCGGGTCGCGGGCTCGACAGGCCCGCATGATAGGCCGCTACACTACCGGGGCAGCAAAGGGGCAATCGCGAGGCAATATTTAAAGATTTTTTTCCGCGTGCTTCATGCCTTCCTGGAAGGCCCTCTCGTTTATCTCCCAGAACCTCTTGGGCACGCGGTCCTTAATCGCCTGCATCATTGCATCCGGGCTTATTATCCCGGTTACCTCCGTGAAGAAGCCCAGCATCACTATGTTCGCCACAATGGGATTTCCCAGTTTCTCCGCTATCTTGGTGGCGGGGATCGCGTATACTTTGCGGTTCTCACCCTCAGGCAAGCGCACGAGATCCTCGTCTATTATCAGGATCCCGTCGTCCTTCAGCTTGTGGATGTAATCACGATACGCACTGGTGCTCATCAGCACGAGGTAATCCGCCTTCTCCACATGGGGGTAATCTATGTCCTCGTCGGATATTATCACCTCGCTGGTGCTCGCGCCTCCACGCGCTTCAGCGCTGTAGTCCTGCGTGAAAACGCATTCCTTCCCATCGTAAAGCGCGGCCGCATTCGCGAGGATGAAACCCATGGTGATTATACCCTGACCGCCGAGGCCACCGAACTTAATCTCCACCTTCATTCTGAGCCCTCCTGATTATATCCTCGTACCTTTCTTCGTATGTGGGTATGTCCTCAACGCTCCTGAACTCACCCACTACTATCTTACCGTTGTATGTGAGCTCCATCTCCTCGAAGGTTGCGTCGTTCTTCACTATTGAATTCTTCTGGAAGTACTCCATCATGGAGAGCGGGGAGCGCATGTAGTTCCTTCTGCCATAGACAGTGGGGCACTGGGATATGATTTCAATTACGCGGAACCCCTTCATACCTAGTGCCTTGTGTATGCTGTTCTGCAGCTGGTTCACGTGGTAGGTGGTCCACCTCGCCACATATGGCGCGCCGAGGGATATTGCGAGATGGGGTATGTTGAACGGCCTGTCCGGATTCCCGTAAGGCGTCGTGGTGGTGTACGCCCCGGTGGGCGTCGTCGGACCATGCTGCCCACCCGTCATTCCGTATGTGAAGTTGTTGACCGCGATTATGAGAAGATCATGGTTCCTCCTGGCGGCGTTGATAAAGTGGTTTCCTCCGATTGCGAATAGATCGCCATCCCCGCTGAACACGACCACGTTCAGATCGGGACGGGCGAATTTAATGCCGACGGCAAAGGGAATCGCTCTGCCATGGGTTGTGTGGAAGGAATCCACGTTCACGTAGCCGGCTGCGCGCCCGGTGCATCCTATTCCCGATACAACAACGAGCTTGTTCGGATCCATATTCCTCCTCAGCACTGATCGGAGGAAGGCGTTGAGAACGATGCCTATTCCGCAGCCGGGGCACCACACGTGAGGCAGACGCTCCGTGCGTAGAAGCTTCTCCTCCTCCCTGCGGAGGTCCTCCATGATGCTCATTTGCCACTCACCTCCCTGATCCTCTTCAGCACTTCGTCGGGCGTGTGTATCTCGCCCCCCATCTTGTTGAGTTTGTGCACCTTGGTCTCAGCGTATTCGCGTACCTTGTGGTATATCTGCCCGTAATTCAGCTCGGCGACGATGAAATCCGCGCTGTACTTCCTGATGTACTCCCAGGGGAAGGGCCAGATGGTTATCAGGCGGAGCATTCCTGCCTTTATCCCTTCCTTCCTCGCCTTCTTCACTGCTGCCTTGACAGCGCGGGACTCACCGCCGAAGGACACCACGATTACGTCGGCGTCTTCGGTCATGAACTCCTCCACCTTCCATATCTCCCGCTCATGCCTAAGGATTTTCTCGTTGAGCCTCCTTATCAGTTTCTCCTGGGCCTGCGGGGTGAGGTTAGGGTATCCCCTCTCGTCATGTGTCAATCCAGTGGCGTGTATCCTGAATCCCTCGCCTATGAGGGGCATCGGAGGTACGAGATCCTCGTCGGGCTCGTAGGGAAGCTGGCCCTTCCTGGCCCTCTTCCTCCTCACGATCCTCTTCTCCCACTCCTCTCTGGGTGGCACGTACACCCTCTCGTACATGTGCGCCAGGAGCCCGTCAAGGAGGTATATGACCGGGACACGATATTTCTCGGCGAGGTTGAAGGCGTCGAACATCAGGTCGAAGGTCTCCTGTATGCTGTTCGGGTACAGGGATATTATCTCGTAACTCCCGTGGGAGCCGTAGCGGGCCTGCATGAGGTCTCCCTGGCCTATGAGCGTGGGGAGCCCCGTGGAGGGCGCACCGCGCATTGCGTTCACGACCACTATTGGGACCTCGGTCATCACCGCAAGGCCTATATTCTCGTTCATGAGCGATATTCCGGGGCCGGCGGTGGCGGTCATCGCCCTCTCGCCAGTCCAGGAAGCGCCGATGATCGCCGCAATGGATCCTATCTCGTCCTCCATCTCTATGAATCTTCCGCCCACCTGGGGGAGTCGCAGGGCCATCTGCTCCGCTATCTCGCTGCTCGGAGTGATCGGATACCCTGCGTAGAACCTGCAGCCCGCTGCGATTGCGCCTTCCGCGGCCGCAACGTCTCCGCTCCAGAAGTAATAACCCTCCTTGAGGTGCTTCTCGGTCATTTCAATTCCTCCACAACTATTGCAAAATCAGGGCAGTACAGTTCGCAAAGGTGACAGGCGATGCAGACCTTATTCTCCTCTATGTTCTCAGCGAATTCGGGAGGATGGTAACCCTTGGAGTTCAGTTTTTCCGAGACCACAAGAACCTTGGTTGGACAGTAATTGACGCAGTACCAGCAACCCTTGCACCTCTCTTCAAGGACCCTCACCGTGGCCCTTCTTTTGAATTTCTTATTCTCAGTCATTTCTCATCCTCCATCAGGATGCTGGGAGAGGGAATTAACGCATCCATAAAAAAGATTACGGTTTTTCACCGAAGCGTTTGGTGCGTCTCCCTGCGGAAACTTTTAAATAATATGGGTAAGATATGAGAATATGCATTCCATTCCATTTGTGGGTCCTCTGAGGAGCCTGGTTCTCGAGGAGAATGGGTATGATCTCGAAAGGATAAAGCGGGCTTCGCTGGAAGAACTCGCCAAACTGGATGGCTTCAGTGAAAACCTTGCCAGGAGGATAATAAAGTACGCCAACATGGTCGACAGGAATTATCAGGTTCCAGAGGCGTTGATTTTCCGGGAATTCCGGTGTCCTGAGTGCAACGCCATAGTGAGCGAAGTCGAACCGGTGTGCCATTCCTGCGGGCACGAGTTTCGGGATTACCCCGATAATTATGAGAATCTCATGGACGATCTGGCGGGCGTTATCGTGCACCTGTACGAGGATCCGAACAACCCTGAATACTGGAGACGTGGTGAGAGGATCCTTCGGGAGCTGAACGCGGAGGAGAGAGCCGCAGATTTTAAGTTCAAGGCAAGCGCGCTTGAGCTTGAAATGCTGGAGACCGAGGAGAGTGGGCCGGAGGATACCGTTGATATGAAGACCATGCTAACACCTGCAGCGGCAATGAACAAAAAGGAGGGGCACATAAACGGCCTGGTAAATGGATCAGGGGTACCACTGAAAACTGCAAGTGCAAAGAGAAATCCCCTCAATACCCTGTTAATCGCCGCGATCATTCTGATACCCGTAATGCTGGCCGGGGTACTCGTGGTGGGTAGTGGCCCATCCGTATCCATAGATGGGGATTTCGGTGACTGGAGTTCAAAACCGTCGCATGGACTCCTCCCGGGATTCTTCAGGGATTTCAAAGAGGTCAATTACAACGGCAACACCTTTGTTTACATCAACTGCAAAAGACTGTTCGACAACGATTCCATGCAGTACCTGGCCGTGCTGGTGGACGACGATTCGAATAAGAATACGGGATACCCGGTGAATATGCTTGGCGTTGACAGGATTGTGGAGATATATGGGACTTCGGAAAACCTGACTGCGAGGGTCATAAAATACGACGGTTCATGGACGCTGATGGGGAGCGCCGATTACGCCCACAGAGGCAATTCCATAGAGATAAAAACATTCAAGTTCGGGGATAACGCGAGTATCCTTCTCTACTACTATGACGGCCACGATCACTATTCATCCGTTATAACCATGAAACCACACCTCTGGGCCCTGCTTAGAGGGGGATCCGTTCTCTCGAGAAATGAGGAGATCGCAAGCATAGTCCTGTGGAATTCTGGCACGGGTACCGTATCCGTAGATTCGATGAAAGTATGGAATTTGGGTAACACCTCCGTTAATGCGAGGGTGATCGCAGGGGATATGGAGATGCCGCTATATCTAACGGGAGATAAGGCATCCCTAGATTTTTCCAGGAGCATCGAAATCTCCAACCCCTACACCATTCGCATTCTTTACTCTGGCGGGGGGAAGAGGTTTGGCACGGTTAAACCCATGGTTGAGTTCCCCGTTGACTACAGTGTAATAGACCGGGAAAACGGCTCTTACGTGGGGGGCGTACCCTCCGACAGGCATGTGGATGGGATATTCTTGGACTGGAGAAACTCGCGTCCGGATGGCAGGGATGATCTTCCAGAAAACATAGATATTGATAGATACGATTCCTACGAGGGGCGCAATCTTTACGTCTATATGAGCGTTTACGGTATGATTTTCGGTGCGGGTGTGCCCAAGGTAGAAATCTCGGGAGGAAACGAGACCGGCGGAAACGAGACGGTGAACGCGACCCTGCCTGAAGACACTATAGAGATATATGTAGACTCGGACGGCAACATATCCACCGGGTATACTGTGGGGGGTACTGGTGCTGATTATCTGATAAGAATATCGGGGAACCTCGGCGAGGTCAAGGTGGTGAGAACGTACAAATGGGCCGGGAAATGGGTAGAATACAGCATCCCCATAGAAAGAGCCAAGAATTACAACTCTGTGGAGATAGGAGTTCCCCTGCGGGGCAGGGTGTACTTCCGCCTCGTGAACTTTGAGGGGATTTGGGACAAGTTACGTCTTTCCAAAATGGGATTGCTAAGTGGGAAAATGAGCAAGATCGATGATATGATAAATTCAACGGAGAATACCTTTGCTGACCACAGTGTGTCATCCATTGAACTCACGCCAAGATATACCGGAAAATACAACACGTCCGAGTTGAAAGCCCTTTTCGGAACTGACGTAAGAGTAACCACGTCAAACTACGATGAGTCAAGACCGACTATCACTAGGACAAGTGATGGAACACTATGGATCGCTTTTGATTTTACGTATTCTACCACAGATCACGACATATATATGGCAAACTCAACAGACGGCGGCAGCACATGGGAAGTGTGGGGAATGGATACTACCACATCAGATACGTCTAATCCAGTAATAATTTCTGACTCCTTCGACAACGTTTACATATTCTTTGAAAATCATACCGCAAACTCACATTTTGAATATTTCGAGTATGTACATTCGTCTAAAGCGTGGTATACATACTCACTATCATCATGGACGTTCTGGAGTGATGTTTACAATGTCTCAGCGGTCACATATACTATCGGCAGTAACAATTACATATATCTGTTTATGGAATATGCTAACACTTCGTCCAATTATGATGTAGGATACCTTAAAACAACAGACGGAGGAAACACATGGTGGTGGAGTGGCAGTGGTCCAGTTATTGTCGCGGGGACACAGTATTGGGAAGGACATCCATCTACCACAATTACTACAGGTAGCAATCCAGAAGTTTTTGTAGCGTTTCAGAATTATTCCGCTACAGGCAAATGGTGCGTCATTGTCTTGAATAATTCAGAGATAAACGGAACAGATTGGGCGGGTTACTATTTTAAATCAGCGTATGGGAATAGCCTTACAAATCCATCGGTGTATGGCACAGGCGATTATGTGTATTTGGCTGTACAAGACGAGTATCAATCATCGGATCATGATATTTTGCTATACAACTCATCCAACAATGGTGCCAGCTGGGGAGGAAATGTTGTTACTTCCACGACAAATGATGAAATGTGTCCCTCTGTTGTAGCTAACGGGCAAACAGTATATGTTTTCTATTTAAATGCAACATCTGGCTACGTAATAGAAGGAGTA